>JAEZMC010000066.1 GCA_023435805.1 Bacillota bacterium
CTTCATTGCTTTTGCCGGATGTTGCGGCCGTTGAGCCGTTAACAGCAGCAGGGCCCGTCACATCCGAGCCAGCAGGCTTTCCACTCCCTTTGCCTTCAGAACCGCAGGATGTAAACAAAATAATAAAAACCAAAGCCAACCATACCGGAAATATGCGATGAATACGAATTCCCCCCGTCTATGGCGTCAATTATATCATTTCCCTCCCTGCATTCCAATCACGATCTAAAAAAAAGCATGTAAATGGGAAGAGCCCATATTCCCAGACATACAAGAATAATCATAAAAGCACCGTATTTGTTTTTACTTTTCCAGTTCCAAACAGCATAACTAACCGTGCGAACGGTTATCCACAAAAGCAAGATCGCCGTCAGTATCATTGTACCTGCCGACAATTCTATCCCTCCCCTATCCTACGGATCTGATCATAAGTCCGGAACGTCTCATCTTCAAATTGACGTCAACCTGAAATTCGGTATATTTATATTTGTCGAACCAATTATAGCTTTTCCATTCGTCCCAGGTACGAAAGCAGCCTTTCACATATCTTCCGATGCCGCAGACATCTGAATCAAACTCATCCGTAGTCCTCTTAAGGAATTTCAAAGTTTCTTCCTTAATCACCCTGCTGCCTTCCTGCTCCATGATACCTGGAAAATCTTCATAATCCCGGTTGCTCTGGATGGAGGTAAAATCCCCCTCCAGGTCCAGATGAATTCTGGCTGTTACTCTTCCTCCTTCTAGATGAATACGGATGTCCGGTTTTTTTCTCTGCATGATATTCATAACTACAATATCCCCTTTTTCCATTTTATCAGGAATGGTCCAGTAAGAATAACGGTAGTCTCCTTTGATCATCAGATAACAAGAGGCCTCGGCGCCGCTCATCGTTCCTGTCATTTTTCCATTTTTGAAAACGGCCATCCCCATCACTTCATTTTTCCCCTGAGAGACAATTGGGGTGCTTCCGGCTTCATATTGGCCTTCCAGCCTTTTTCCACCGGTGCTTGCATTCTGTTCTTCATTCCTGATCGCATCTGTGCTCTTGTATCTGCCTAAATCGGATAGAATGGCCACTGGTTCTATACTGTCCGATTCAAAGGCGTTATAGAAATCATGCATGTTCGTGTTGGGGTAAAAGGAAGTGGATTCTTTCCCCAAAAGCAGTTCGAAATATTTGGACGGGTTGTTCTCAAGTGTCGGTTTTACGTTCTTTAAATACTCTTCGGCAGTTCCGTTTGATATGACAACATAAATATCGGGTCTGAATTCTCTTCCCCTTTGAATACCCTTCAGATATTTCTTCAAGTCGGTTTCCGCCAGTTTTCTGGATATGACCACCACCTTTGCATGAGAGGTGTTGATTTCTTTGCTGACCGTGTTGTTGATAAGATTGAGGGCTGTATAAAGCGACGGCGCGTCTACAGTGATCATGTAAGAACTCGTCCCCTTTCCCCCTCCTTCTTCCTCACCGCCTCCCTTGCCGATTGCAAGCGGCACAGCCAGCTGAAGCGTCAGTCTGAGACTGTCCGCTGTGCCTGTATCCAGGCCTATGGCAAGCGGGTAGGCCAGATCGTCAATTTCACGTTCATCATAGCAGCCTGACAGCATCATGGTGAAAAAAAGTAGTGCCAGCACTGCCAGCATTCTCATCCTGCGCCTTTTTTTTTGCATCATGCCTTCCCCCTCTCTTTTCTGCGTTCCTTTATAAAGGCTATTGCAAGTATCAGGCCTGAAAATACAAAGGTCATAAGCCAGGCAATTGAGCTGTAAAAAACCGTCTGTGATTTTATAACCGTTACCAGATTCTGCGGTATGAAAGTAGCGGAGAATACCAATACAGCGAACGGAAGTATCAGTGGACGCAGGTATTTTAACCCTGCTGCTTTGGAAAACACATATACCAACAAATAGAAGGTTGCGCTAAGGTACAGGAAGGCTGCCATCGCCCAGATGAATACAAATATCGACTCAATCCGCTCAAAAAACCGGCCGAGGTTGATAAGGCGCGCCATTTGGTAAATCGGCAAAAAGGGTTCCGTATTGAAGGGATATTGAAAGGTCAGGATATAAAAAAGGGAACCGGCTGTCAGCAGCACGGCGCTTACAGCGATTGTCACATAGCCTGTGGACCGAACATTTTTATAGTTTTTCAGGAATGGAGGCAGCAGGAATAGAATGAACAATTCTCCAAATACCGACACCTTGAAAAAGCCTTTTCCAAATATGTTATTGGGTCCGGTACCGAATATTGGCAGCAGGTTGGTAAAATCCATCCGGGGAATGACACCAATCAGAATTGCAATGTATCCTGCTGTTATAACAGGCACGATAATGGCATGAAACCGGACAATGGCTTCCATGCCGAGGAAGCTGCCGATTATAATACCGGACAAAAAGAACATCATCACATAGCTCAACGGGGAGAAAGGCAGCGACACGACCTTCATCTCTTCAGTAAACTCCCGCAGGACCATAACCGTCAAATAGAACAAAATTGCGGAAACAACCAGACCCGCAATTATTTTCAGCCACTTGCCGCCTGCATATTCTGCAATATCGAGCAGGTCTTTCCCCTCAAACCTTTTGAGTAATTTCAGCAGCACCGCGAACATGACAAATGCAAGCAGGCTGATATATATCGTCATGATCCATCCTGCGTTTCCTGCATCCTCTACGGTCATCCTGGTAAAAAAAAGAAATAGCTTGGTGCAAATCAGATTAATAAGTAGTGCAGTAGCTTCCCACCTGCCGAATGAAATCCTGTTTTGCATCTGCATGCAATGCATCACCTCATTTTAGTTTATTTCGTTTCGCCTTCCAGCCCATGCTGGTTTTATCCTGCTTCCACACATTTTTAGTATCGAGATAGTCCGGCCTGTGTTCCATTTTCCATTCCGGCGCTCTAAACAACGCATTTCTTACACTTTTTGGGTATTTTGGCCCAAACGGAGCCATATAGGGTACTCCAAACGATTTCAAGCTGGTCGACCAGACGCCCAGCGCAAAAAGACCCGCAGTGATACCAAGAAAGCCCGCAAGGGCGCTCAGCAGTATAAAAGCAAACCGCAAGATTCTGATGGAATAGCTGAGAGAATAATTGGGTATGGCAAAAGACCCGATTCCTGTGACTGCAACAATAATAATCAGTATAGGACTGACGATGCTGGCCGCCACTGCCGCCTGCCCCAATATTAAAGCACCGATTATGCCCAGCGTAGGTCCAATGGGTCCCGGCACTCTTATACCAGCTTCACGTATCAATTCAAATGATATTTCCATGATCAGCAATTCAACAAGAGAGGGGAACGGAACTTTTTCACGGGATGCTTCGATGGCAAGCAGCAAATCCGTCGGTATCATTTCCTGGTGGTAGCTGGTGATCGCAAGATAGATTGCTGGCAGCAGCAAGGCCAGGAACAACGCAATTAGCCTGATAAATCTTAAAAAGTTGGCGTAGGGAAATCGAATGTATTCATCCTCAGCCGAATACAAAAGCTCATTTGCTGTTGTCGGAACAACCATTACATTGGGCGAGCCGTTGACGGCAATGGCTACTCTGCCATTCACCAGCATGGAAGATACGTAATCCGGTCTTTCTGTTGAAATGATTTGTGGAGATGGGTATACGGTACTGTCCTCGATCAGCTGCTCCAGTTCACCAGAGTCCAGCAGATAATCCACACCGATGCTTTCCAGTCTGCGCCTTACTTCATTGACAAGCCGTTCGTTGGCAATATCCTTTATATACAGCATGGAGCATGGGGTCTTGCTTACTTTTCCTATCGACATCCCTTCGACGATGAGGTCCTCATCCTTCAGCCTTTTGCGTATCTGGGCGGTATTGGTCCTCAACAGCTCATTGAAAGCTTCCTGCGGACCCTGAATCACAATTTCATTACTGGGTTTTTCTATACCCCGGTGATCCCAGCCCTTGACATCAGCCGCAAAGCATATTGCAACACCGTCGGCAAATAGCCCACATCCCCCGTAATTGATTTCATCAATCACTTTGCTGTAAGCCCGTTCCAGCTTAATCTGGCAGTGCGGCAGCAGCTGTCTTGCGATGAAATCCTCAAGCTGGCCGGCATTTTCCATGATCTCCATGGATGAAGCCACCATCAAGGGTTTCAAAATATAATTGTTGATCACTTCCCGATCCGTCATTCCGTCAAAAAATATGATAAACGCCTTCACAGGCCTGTCTTTGTACTGGATATCAAACTCACGCAACACAATATCGCTGTTCACAGGGATACTGTAAACTTCCTTCATATGATCTAGGTTTTCTTTAATATCGCTGCTGATTGCATCGGAGGGCTCGGGATTCTTTTCTTCCTCTGCCTTCATAGCCGCCTTTTTCTTTTTCATCCTGTCCTGGTCGCCGGCGCTGCGCTTTTTACCCGGCCTGTTGTTTGCCTGTTTTAGTGTGAATTTCTCCTGTTTTTCCGGTTCTTTAAAAAGCATCAGACGTTCGAGCATATCCCTGATTGATGTCAACTCATACCCTCCCTGCTCTTTGACAATATATTACATGTCTATAGCTCCGTGTTCATTACGTCTCCTGTACCCAGCTTCACCAGGTAAACGTCCCATTTTCTCGATCCCAGCTGCATTGCAAATTGTTTGTCCAATACCGAAAAGTCAAATCTGTACTTGCCTTTGATTGCGCTGCCGGTATCCATTGCCACCGTGTACCCGAGCCCTTTTATATAAAAAACCGTTCCGAAAGGCCAGTAGCGGTTGTCAATGGCAATCGACACTCCCGGTATGATCGGCTTGCCCGAATTCGTAATCCCTTTGTCGTTGCCGCATTCCTCCTTGCTGGGCGTATATGCCGTTCCGAGGAACTTACCCAGATATTTGCCCCTTTTAAGCGTATCCCGGGGTTTGAGCGGGTCAAATAACGAATAATTTTGCGGCTTGACACCGACCGAAGCAGCTATCTTCAGTGAATTTTGCAGTGCAATATTGTCATTGGCCAAATCCTTGTTCTGTTTTACCAGATCACTGTTCTGCTTCTTCAGTATTTCCAGCTGCCTTGACAGATCCACGCTTCCTCTTGACGCCTTGTTATAATTCTCCTCAAGCTGTCTTCTTTCTTCCTCCAGACGGTTGAATTTATCCAGCAGAGCGGTATCTTCACTGGTAAGCTGTTTTCTTGCCTGCCTTTCCGTCTCAAGTATTCCATATGCTCCAGTCAGATCGTTTTTTATTTCACCGTACGATTCTAAAAGCAGGAAATGATTCCCGCACAAAAATATTACGACAACGAACATTACAGCCACAGCCCATGCATAGCCATTTGATTTTCTTCTGTATAACCGGTAATACCTGTTATTTTTTTGAGGCTGAATACTGCGATCCGATTCAAACCCCGTCATATAAAGCCCTCCTCTTATTGAAGCAAAATTGCTTAACAAACGACATAACTGCCATATTATGGTCTATTATATTATCATCTGTTTTTCGACTCTTTATTCATTTTATAGGTTTTAGATACATCCGGCAGGTTGAAATTGGTTCCGATTCCAGACTAAACTGCACAAATGCCGCTCTGGAAAAGTACTATATTATCAGAAAGGTTGATGGCATTATGAATTGTTTAAGTTCAATTTCACCTCTCGAACTGACTCTGTTGGGTATACTGGTCGGCTTAATCGCCATTGCCGAGCTGAATACCGATGAATTGAATGTAGTGGGCAACTGGTTGATCGGTGTAGGCGGCATCATGATCATAGCCGCTTCCCAGGGCGGTTATCTCAGCAGTTTGCAGCAGGGACGCTTCAAAGAGGATATGCTGAGAAAACAGATGGATTTGTTGCGGCAGGAGGTTATGTCTATTTCCGGAAAGCAAAACACATGTGATATGAAGTATAAATAAAGCCTTTACAACAACACTTAAATTGTGCTATAATTCAAACTGCGCTATCGGGGTGTAGCTCAGTTTGGCTAGAGTGCTTGCTTGGGGTGCAAGAGGTCGCGTGTTCAAGTCACGTCACTCCGACCATGCGGAGTGTCCTTAAAGGATTAAAATATCCTATAAAGGGCACTCCGCTTGTTTATGTTCAAAACACGTTGGCACCTGAAACGGCTTTAGCATTTTTAGGGTATTTCGATTATACATTATTTTACACGGCGTTCCAGCCAGCCCAGAAACGCGAAAAGCGGGTCTCGTATATGAAACCCGCAATTTCTCTGCTGCATATATTTATCAATTGTACTGCTTAAGGTCTTTTTCCGGTCACAAGCACATAGATGACATAGGCTACAAAAGCCAGTATGGCTACAGGAAGTACGACGGCAAGTGTAAACTTCAGCAGCTTCAGTGCGATGACTGCCAGTATCAGTATGACAGCTACGGAAACAATAGTCTTCAATACATTACCCATTCAAATCACTCCTCATTATCATTTTACAGCTCATCCGGCATACATATTCCTGTTTGCCGAAAAGATCGGGTGTTTTTCGTATCTGATAATAAATACGCAATTCGATGCGTAATGTCTAATAAATTATGAATGATATTTTTCATAGATTTTCTCAACTGCCTTGATTGCTGCCAGAATATCCGATTCCGTATTCATGCACCCTACGCTGAATCGTGCGGCACCGCGTATTTCCGTCCCAAGTACTCTGTGGGCGCCCGGAGCGCAGTGCAGGCCTGCCCTGATTGCAATGCCGAAATCCCTGTCAAGTATGTAGCTGAGTTCGGTTGAGTCCAGTTGTAGTAAATTGATTGCCACGATTCCGGAATTTCTGTCCGGAGTATCAGCGCTGTAGTGAATAACGCCCGGAATGTCCCTTAACCCGTCAAGTAAAAGCTTTAACAGCTTATGCCTGTACGCACGTATTTCCGAAATACCTCTTTGGGCAATATATCGTACTCCCGCGTTCAGCCCTACGATCCCCGGCAAATTCAGCGTGCCACTTTCCAGCAGATCCGGCATGAACTCCGGCTGGAATGTGTATTCGGAATGACTGCCGGTCCCGCCTTCCATCAATGATTTCAGCGTTATCCCTTCCCTCGCATAGAGGCAGCCGGTGCCCTGGGGTCCCATCAGGCCCTTGTGCCCCGGAAATGCCAGCAGGTCTGCATTCATTTCCTCCACATCAACGGGCAGATAACCTGCCCCCTGGGAGGCGTCTACCAGAAACGGCACGCCGGCGTTGTGCGCAATATGGCCTATTTCGCGTACAGGCATAATGATACCGTTCACATTGGAGGACAAGGTGCAGATGATGAGCGCCGTATTGCTTCTGATCGCCTTTTTTATGTCATCCGGGCAGATTTCACCTAAACCGCTGCAGTTTACGATTGTCAGTTCCACGCCCATATCTCTTTCAAGTGTTTTGAGAGGACGTATGACAGAATTGTGCTCCATCGAGGTCGTCAGCATATGGCATCCTGGCCTGGCCAGACTTTTTATGGCGATGTTCAGCGCTTCAGTTGCATTTTTTGTGAAGCAAAGCCTCATCGGGTCAGAGATATTAAACAGGCTGCAAATCGCATCCCTCGCCTCCATCACAGCCATCCCTGCTTTCACCGAAAGCATGTGGCCTCCCCTGCCCGGATTGGCGCAATATTCACGCATGCAACGTTCCATTTCTGTATAAACGCATTCAGGCTTGGGAAAAGAGGTAGCGGCATTATCCAGGTAAATCATATTGTCACCATCGCAGGTTGCAGTTTCACATTACATACTATGTTAACTGCCCGCAGCTGTTCACAGGTTTCAGGCAATGCTGACGGAATTATTCCCTGTCGCCGTAATCCAGGTTCTTCCCGACTGCGGCCAGCACCACCAGTGCGATGGCTCCCCCACCCAGCGCCGTAGCCAGCTGCGGCCAGCTGAAAAGGTTTGTCAGCGTTATAGCGATTTGCGGTTTCATTTCCACCACAGACGTGAATACGGAAATAGCAGCATAAAGAAATCCGAATTTCAGGACGGCTCCCAGTGCGATACCCGCGATTTTACTTTTCTTCTTCAACAGGTGAAAGGTAAGCAGGAATATTTCATTTCCCAGGATGATAAAAGGTGAAAATGCCAGGATCAGCGGTGCAATCGCCGCTTTATTGGTCAGTGCGGATACCAGCGGAGCTATGACGGCGATGGCCGTCCCGCTCCACAGACCGGCAATGGCTGTCGCAACAATGAGTACGGCATTTACTACCGGTCCCACAATAAAGTTGTTGTAAGGTATCATCCTTCCGAATAACTGAAACGCAATTGCCACTGCGAGAAGCAAGGCTGTCCTGGTTAGAAACTTTGTCTTGTTTGTCATCCCATCCATCCCCCGTAACATTTTATTCTACATGAAATAATTTCTATCCCATTATAATCCGTTTAAACAACATAAGCAAAAGAATTGTGCTATACGGAAAAAGACCTGTGAAACAAAGTCACAGGCCTTGATATGCAATCAGATCCTGTTCAGATCAATATCGGCTGCAGTTGTTCACCTTTCAGTGCGTGCTGTATAGCCGGCAGTATCAGTTCAAAGTCAGACATCAGCGAATTGCACTTTTTAACCGGGTCATCCTGTCCAAACGGAACGAAAAATACGTTCTTGGCATTCAGCATTATCCCCAGGTTTTTCGCATTGGCTCCCAACCCGTCATTTGTAGCCGGTGCAAGCAGTAAAGGACGTCCGTTCCGCAGATGTGCCTTGCAGGCCATGGTAACGGGTGTATCCGTAATTCCGTTTGCAAGCTTCGCCAATGTGTTTCCGGTACAGGGAGCAACAACGAGTATGTCAAGCAGTGCCTTCGGACCGATCGGCTCTGCTTCAATAATGGTTTTAATGATATTTTTACCGCTGATGGCCTCTATTTTGGTTTTCCATTCCTCCGCCCTGCCAAATTTCGTATCAAAGGTGTCCACAACATATGAAACGATCGGCAGAATATCCGCTCCTTCGGCAGCAATGATACCCAGCTGCGGCAGTACTTTTGCAAATGTGCAAAATGAGCCGGTGAATGCAAAGCCTATTTTTACACCCTGAAGCAGCATAACTTACACCCCCAACTCTTCAATGATGTTATATACCGTCTGCTTGATAAAATGGGCTGCGGTTACCGGAGCAACCTTACCGGGTAATGACAGAGCCCAGATGACCTTCAATCCCAGCATCTTTGCCCTTTCAAAATCCACGCCGCCCGGTTTTGACGCCAGATCGACAATCAGGCAATCGCTCCCGATCAGACCAAGCATAGATGAATCTAATATCGGATATGGTATGGTATTGAAAATGACGTCCATCCGTCCAATGTATTGCTTAAGTTCATTTATGTAAACAGCTTTCAGCCCGTTTGCCTTTATCCAGGCTATGTCCGAGTATTTTCGTGCTTCGACATGCACCTCGGCGCCGAGGCCTGCCAGCATTTTTGCCAGTATCTTTCCGATCCGGCCGTAACCCAGTATCAGCACCCTGCATCCGTTCAACGTGATGGGCAGCTCCTCCATCGCTATCTGGATGGCGCCTTCCGCTGTCGGAATGGCATTGAGCACCGCCATCTCCTCCCTTTCCAGGATATCAATGGCGTAAACATTATACGCTTTGGCAAGGTGCATGATTTTTTCACTGATACGCCCTGCAATGAAAAGCTGATTTTTTTTCATTGTTTTAAAAACTTCATTCATCGGTATTTTTTCTTTGTGAAAAGGTGCATTGATGGTTTCATTATCGTTGGAGCAGGGTAATGGCCCGATTACGATTTCAGAATCGTCAATTGCTGCCTCTAGATCTTCGTTTTCGTGCAGTACTCTTTCAAACCCCGCATTCGAAAAGCCATATACATTGACCTGGTTTCCGTCTGCAAAAATTGATTCCGCCAGCTTTATATTTCTCAAATCTCCGCCGATTACAGTATATCTCCGCAGGCTCATCTTATTATCCCCCTATCGCTGAATGCCGCATGTAATGCTTACCTGTTGATTGAAGAAAACTAATTTATTTTATGTTGATCAGCGGAAACAAGTGCTTGTATAAAAGAAAGCCCCGAAACCTTATTTGAGGTTCCGGGGCTTGTGTGTGTTTCGAGTGTCCTACATGAGTGAATCCGGACTAAATCCGGGCTTAATGCTGCCAACGATGGAGATGCCTTTATTATTCAGGGAAAAAACCCTGTTGATGATCTCATGCACATTTTCCATGGTAATGGCTTCAATCTTGCCGAGAATCTCCTCCTGAGTATTGATATATCCAAGGAGCAGTTCGGACTTGCCGATGCTGTTCATTCTGCTGCTGGTGCTTTCAAGACCAAGGATATAGCTTCCTTTCAGCTGTTCCCTTGACTTGTCCAGCTCCTGCCTGGTAATACCCTTCTTCAGCAGCAGCCTGGTCTCCTCATATATCAGATTGGTCACTTCGCTCAGCTGCTCCGGCTTCATGCCCGCATATATGGTAAACAGCCCGGCATTCTTATAAGCTGTTGGATACGAATAAATGGAGTAAACAAGCCCCTTCTTTTCCCTGATCTTCTGAAACAGTCTGGAGCTCATGCCTCCTCCGAATATATTGTTGACGGCAAGCAGGGGATACAGCTTGTCATCGCCATGCTCCAGGCCTTCAAAGCCAATACATATATGTACCTGCTCGGTATCCTTCTCCCTGACGGTTATGCCGGATTTGAAGGTAACCGGCTGCAGGTCGGATTCCGTTTTTGCCTGCGGTATCCAGCTGCCGAAATATTTGTCAAGCAAATCTACAAGAGCGGCCTCGTCAAAATGGCCTGCCACGGAAATGACCGTATTAACCGGTGTATAGCGCTCCGCCATGTGCTTCAGGATCACTTCCCTGTTTAAGCCGCGAAGCGATTTTTTAGTCCCCAGGATAGGATATCCGATGGCATTCCCATCCCAGACCGTCTCGGAAAGGATGTCATGTACCAGTTCCTCCGGGGAATCCTCATACATTCCGATCTCTTCAACGATGACCTTCTTTTCTATTGCAATGTCCTTTTTTACAAATTTCGAATGGAAGAACATGTCGCTCAAAACCTCAACCGCAATTTCAATATGTTCATCCAGCGTCTTGGTATAAAAACAGGTACACTCCTTGCCTGTAAAAGCATTCAGCTGCCCGCCGATATTGTCGATGCTTTCAGCGATTTCAGCGGCGTTCCTTTTTTCCGTTCCTTTAAACAGCATGTGCTCGATAAAGTGAGAAATTCCGTTAATATGTATGTTTTCATTTCTCGATCCGGTTTTGACCCAGATACCCAGTGAAACAGATTTAACATGTGGAATATTTTCACAGACGATTCTTACACCATTTTTTAAAACAATTTTTTTGAACATAGCGCCTCCAGGATCATATAAACTTAAAAACGACAGAACTGGTTTTCACCTGCCGAAACGGCAGAGCCTGCCTGATTGCCGGCACAACAGACGGTATGGTCCGCCGCAGCCCGGCACCTTTCTTGAAAGAAAGCTGCAAACTCAGATACATATTGGATATGCGCCTTTATTTGCAGCTTTTCTCTATGCTTTGAAGGAATGTCAACGCCCTCTGATTTCAATTTACTTTCGAATGATCGATTTATGTGCCTTTTTACGCATTTGCCGCAGACATCGCATCTTTCCTGGAGAGATTGATTCTGCCCTGCTTGTCAACTTCCAGTACCTTGACAAGGAACTCATCCCCCACTTTTACAACATCCTCGACCTTGTCCACGCGTTTGGTGTCAAGCTTGGATATGTGCACAAGGCCTTCCTTGCCCGGTGCAAATTCCACAAATGCACCAAAGGTCATCAGCCTTGTCACCTTGCCCATGAAGACCTGGCCGGGCTGAACATCCTTGGCAATTGCCTCTATGATGGCCATGGCCCTTTTGCCCGATGCCTCGTCGGAGGTGGCGACAAATACTCTTCCATCATCCTCGATATCGATCTTGACGCCGGTTTCGGCAATAATGCGGTTGATAACCTTACCGCCGGGTCCGATGACATCTCTGATCTTATCGGGATCGATGTTCATGGTGAACATCTTCGGTGCGTATGGAGAAAGTGACTTCCTCGGTTCCGCAATAACCGGCGCGATGATTTCGTCAAGGATCTGGAAGCGTCCCTTTTTGGTGAGTTCAAAAGCCTGTCTGATAATCTCATAATTCAGGCCGTTCACCTTAATATCCATCTGAATGGCGGTGATGCCTTTTTTCGTACCGGCAACCTTGAAATCCATGTCACCGAAGAAATCTTCGATGCCCTGTATGTCCATGAATGTGATAAATCGGTCAGGATCTTCCTCGTCGATGACAAGACCGGCTGAAATACCGGCAACCGGCGCCTTAATCGGTACACCCGCATCCATCAGTGCCAGTGTGCTTCCGCAAACGCTGCCCTGTGATGTGGAGCCGTTGGACATTGTCACTTCGGAAACGAGTCTGATGGCATAGGGAAATTCCACTTCATTGGGAATGACCGGCTCAAGTGCCCTTTCAGCAAGCGCTCCATGACCGATTTCCCTTCTTCCGGGACCTCTTGAGGTCTTTGCCTCACCAACGCTGTAGCCTGGGAAATTGTAGTGGTGCATGTATCTTTTCTCTTCTTCCAGATCCACGCCATCCAGCATCTGTACCTCACCGATCCCGCCCAGCGTAACAACTGTAAGCACCTGAGTCTGGCCTCTCTGGAACAGACCGGAACCATGAGCCCTCGGCAGCAGCGAGACATCGGCCGACATCTGTCTGATTTCATCCAGTCTTCTGCCGTCAACTCTCTTGTTCTCTTTAAGTATATATTCACGTACCACTTTCTTTTCAAGCTTGTAAATAGCTTCTGCAATGGCGGATTTTTTTTCGGGGAAGGTTTCTGCAAGCTTTTCCTGTACTTCTTCGGTAAGTGCTGCGACTTTGTCGTCCCTTACCGTTTTGTCGGTAGCCAGGACTGCTTCCCGCATGGTCTCATATGCAAGCTCTTTCACTGCATCGAATATTTCCTGGGGCACTTCCGCGGATTTATATTCAAATTTGGGCTTGCCCACTTCTGCAACGATTTCATTGATGAATGCCGTAATTTTCTTAATCTCTTCATGCCCCTTGATAACCGCATCCAGCATGACCTGATCGTCAACTTCCTTTGCGCCTGCCTCGATCATTGTGATTTTCTCACTGGTGCCGGCCAGTGTGACATACATATCGCTCTTTTCCCTCTGTGCCGCGTCGGGATTGATGACAACCTGTCCGTCCACCAGACCGAGTATAACTCCGCCGATCGGGCCGTTGAAGGGAATGTCCGATATGCTCAGTGCAATGGAGCTGCCTATCATGGCAGCGATTTCGGGTGAATTGTCCTGATCAACTGAAAGAACCGTATTGATAACCGTTACATCATTCCTTAAATCTTTTGGAAATAACGGGCGTATCGGCCTGTCAATATTTCTTGATGTCAGTACCGCTTTTTCTGAGGGTTTTCCTTCTCTCTTGATAAAACCGCCCGGGATCTTACCGACGGCATAAAGCCTTTCCTCATAGTCCACGCTGAGCGGGAAGAAATCTATTCCCTCTCGCGGAGTTGCGGATGCGGTTGCAGTAGAAAGGATAACCGTATCTCCATACCTTACCAGGGCAGAACCGTTTGCCAGTTGTGCCAATTTGCCGGTCTCAATGGTGAGTGTTCTTCCGGCAAGCTCCATGTTAAATTTTCTTGACATAAAATGCCTCCTTCTGTTGCTACAGAACGGAGCTACGGCAGGTTACAGAAAACGGACACCAGAAACCGTATCATTTTCCTTTAAAGAAATGCTCCTTTACGGGCTCTAGTCTCTGTTCTCTGCTCTCCGCTACGTTTTCCATCTGTAGTAGTTTAATTTATTATTATTAGTATTGCACCATTATGTAAAAATAATGAGCGGGAAACCCCGCTCACCATTATTTTCTCAAATTGAGCTTTTCTATTATTGCACGATATCTTTCAATATCTTTATCCTGCAGATAATTCAGCAAGCCTCTTCTCTGTCCAACCATTTTGAGGAGTCCTCTTCTGGAATGGTGATCCTTCTTGTGTAGCTTGAGATGCTCATTCAGGTGATTGATCCTCTCCGTGAGAATTGCAATCTGAACTTCAGGAGAACCGGTGTCGCCTTCATGCAATTTGTACTTTTCAATGATTTCCGTTTTTAATTCCTTTACCATTTTAAATGCCTCCTTGTTAAATTAACGCCGTGAGCCAGGTAATTGGTCGGAGTGTCCAGCAACCGAGCTCGCGGTTAGATGTTGCACTGAAGTATTCTAACATATTATTGCCGGAAAGTAAATGATTTATTTTCCAGAAGCGACATGTGTTTTCTGAACACTTTTATGTAAACATGAATATGATGTAAAAAGAGTGTTTTGAAACCTATGTATTGGAGGGAGCCTGATGAAACCTAACGAAATAAAGCCGGAAGCGTTCGAAAACAAACTGCCTGCGGCAGCTGCCGCCGGTGTTGAAGAATGTGTCAACATGTGCACGCTTCAGTATTATTGTCCCCAGCCGATTACCTGTGCGAGACTGGCGCATTCCTATGTGCCCTTTCAATTCCTTTACTGCCTGTATCCCCCTGAAAAGGGGCTTGCACAAGGGACTATTTTCCCGGAGCTCGACAGGCCCTATGGTGTAGATCCTGAATATGCGGTTGACCAATAATGCCTGCGGTCGAAAAAATCAGTCCGACCCAGGCCTTGACGTTCCCGGTTTGCAGGGAACCCAACGGTAGAATTGATGGGAGGTGTTTATATGTACGATGCACAGGAAAAATTGTTGAAAGAAGTGATGGCGCTGGAATTTATGGCCATCGATCTGAATTTGTATCTGAATACCCATCCATGTGACGGTAAGGCGTTGATGATCTTTATCAATACCGTACAATGCAGCAAAATGGCCAGGGAAAATTACGAACGCATGTACGGTCCGCTCACGGCAAGTGCGAGCAATTCCTTCCCTTGGCCGTGGATCAACAGCCCCTGGCCGTGGGAAGGCATGGTATAATCCTTGATTCCTGTAAAATAGTACTCATAAAGGAGGTTGTGTAAATGTGGGTTTATGAAAAGAAACTGGAATATCCCGTTAAAATAAAGACCTGTAACCCCAAAATGGCCAAATATGTCATAACACAGTACGGCGGGCCGGACGGCGAGCTGGCTGCTTCACTCCGGTACCTGAGCCAGAGGTTCGCCATGCCGACGGATGTAGCCAATGGTATCTATACTTTTGGAATATAGCTTTTATAGAATGATAAATCATTGTCCCAAGCTTTCCAGCTCCTTCAGGGCTTTTCTGTATAATACATCATCCTCTGTTTTGTCCAGTATATTCCAAACAATGTATATCTCCTTCATTTCCTTCCCCTGTTCATCCGTATAAGTAAATGCCTCAATTCTGCTGATGATTTTCTTGAGTAAGGTATTGTCAATATGATCCACATCCAATTTATTTATGAAATCAGCATAGCTGGCATATTTCTTTTTTGCAGCTTCCCTATCATCATCCATTCTCTTTAGCTTTCGCAGCTCGGATTCCATACTTGTCCTGTTTGCCTGCAATTCGTCATTTTGCTGTTTATACTGCTCCTCATTAATAATTGCTTTTGCAAACAGTTTTAAATTTGCAGATACTTCTGCTTTTACTTCTTTTAATTGATATTCCAAAGCAGCAATTTTATCCGCAACTTCATCCGGGCTTAAAAATAATTGCACATATTCTTGGAATTTGATTTTCCATTCGTCTGGTTCCTTCTTTACTTGAATGATTTCAGCTTTCACCTTTTCAATCAAATTCGGTTCATGCCATGAATTTCTATACCTGCAGATGCTGTCGTGGAATATATCATGATTTGCACATACCCATGCAATTCCAATATTTCT
>JAEZMC010000101.1 GCA_023435805.1 Bacillota bacterium
AAAAACCGGCTCTTGCGCCGGTTTTTTTATATTACTGAGGCGTATTGCCATCTTTGTTTCGGGAGAGGCTGTGAATTTTGTCAATAATTTTATCCTTCAGAAGCAGTCCGACAACGAATAAAATCAACGCCGCCACCGAAAGCACAATAACCAGGACGTAATTGCCCTTCTGCGTGTTATGCCCGATGTAAGATGAAGCTAGCAGCGCGGGCAGTCTGCCGATAAGGATGATGATGAAAAATTTCAAGGGCTTGACCGGGGTGATACCGGCTATATAAGTCAGTATATCCTTGGGAATTCCCGGTATGAGAAACAGAATGAACATGGCGACTTCAGACTTTTCACTGTTGATCATAAAGTTGAACCGATCCAGCTGCGTTTGAGACACCAGCAGCTTTACCAGCGGATAGCCCAGCAGACGAGCTACGGAAAACACCAGTATCGAGCCGATGAAAATGCCGGTCAACGAATAGAGCGTACCCAACCACGTACCATACAAATAACCGCCCGCTATCTGGACAAATTCGCCCGGTATGGCCGCCACCACCACCTGCAGCACCTGCATGCCGATAAATACCAGCGTACCCTTCCAGCCGAAGGAATTCAACAGTTCACTCATTTTTTCCGGTTCTCTGGCCATGCCGGTAAGCGCGGGTCCGTACCGCAAGGCCAAATATACCAGCAATCCCAGAAATAGCGCGATTAATATGAAATAAAGCGCCAGCTTTTGTTTCCTTATTCTTTCCACATGAACCTTCCCATTCCCTTTGACTTACCGATCATGTAATATAGTACGCATCTCATGAATTTTTGTCTTTTCGGAAGCCTCGTTATTCGTCAAAATCAATGACAAGCTGCTTGTTTTCGGCGTCTTCCTCTCTGAAATAGTAGCCCACGGCAGGGATGGAACGCGTCCTGTAATAATCCGGGTTTTTAATGCCGGATTCTTCTATTGTCCTGACCGAACACATAAAGCTGCCTTTTTTCTCCTTGAGCACCTGTACGCCTTGTGAATCACGGGAGGATTTCGGATTGATATTTGCGGTATCAAATATGAGCACCTTGTTAATGCTGCTGTATGCCACCAATTCGGTATCGGCTTCCAGATAGCGGATGTCCGCCAGCGGAGAAAGGCCGGAATAGGCATTGGCGAGCTTTTTCCTGTTTGTCTTGGTTGCATAGCTTTCCATCTCGATCTTGGCGCATTTCCCATTTTCAAAAGAGAACAGCATCCAGCCCGCGTAATTGTCCGTCGCAGCCATATAGATAATTTTCTCATCCGCATCCAGCTGCAGCAGGTTCGTCAGATATTCGCCCAGCGCGCTGGCCTTGCAGTCATTGATATCATATACCCGCAGCTTGTAAACCGTCTGGCGGTTGGAAAACAGTAATAGCTCGGCCTTGTTGCGGGTTTCGATTTCCTGCCGTATGGTGTCGTCATCCTTCAGCTTGTGCTCAGGATTTGCCCTTAGTGAAACAAGCGGTATCTTTTTCAGATAATTCTGTTCCGTCAGGAAAAGCTTGAGATTGTAATCCTCAATCAGGTGCTCCTCAGTTATTTCTTCAACATGCTCTCCCGGCATGATTTCCGTTTTCCTGGGCTGTCCGTATTTCTTTGAAACCTCCTGGAGCTGTTTGACGATGATCTTTTTGACCTTGCGTTCATCTCCGTATATATCCTTCAGGTCGGCAATTTCCTTCTGAAGCGTATCGACCTCTCCCACCTTGTCCAGAATATATTCACGGTTCAGGTTCCTGAGCTTGATTTCAGCGATAAAATCAGCCTGAATACGGTCGATGTCGAAACCATCCATCAGGTTCGGCACAACCTGCGCGTCGCTCTCGGTACCTCTGATGATTGCAATGGCCTTGTCGATGTCCAGTAGTATCTTCCTCAGGCCCAGCAGCAGGTGCAGCTTTTCTTCCTTCCTGCCAATGTCGAACAGTATCTGTCTTTTAATACAGCCGATCCTGAAGGCCAGCCATTCCTTCAGTATGGTACGGATGCCCATTACTCTGGGGCTGCTGTCTACAAGAATGTTAAAATTGCAGTTGAAGACGTCCTGCAGAGAGGTCAGCTTGAACAGCTTGTTCATCATGGCATCGGGGTCTGCGCTCTTTTTGATGTCCAGCGTAATTTTCAGGCCCTCCAGGTCGGTTTCATCCCTTACATCGACAATGTCCTTGATTTTTCCGCTTTTAACCAGCTCTATAATTGAATCGATAATAGCTTCAGATGTTGTCGTATATGGGATTTCAACAATTTCGATACAGCTGTTGCCCTTATCGTAGCGATATTTCGCGCGGACCTTGAAGCTGCCCCTTCCGGTTTCGAAAATTTCTCGTATTTCCCATTCGTTATAAATAAGGCGTCCACCTGTTGAAAAATCGGGCGCCTTGATATACTGGAGCAAATCGGCGTTTTCATCAGAAATGAAGGCAGCCGTCGCGTCGCATATTTCTTTAAGATTGAAGCTGCACAGATTACTGGCCATGCCTACCGCTATGCCCTGGTTGGCATTGACCAAAACGCTCGGAAAGGATGCCGGCAGCAACGTGGGTTCCTTCAAGGTGCCATCATAGTTGTCCATGAAATCCACCGTATTCTTGTCCAGATCGCGGAACAGCTCCTCACAGAGCTTCTCCAGCTTGACCTCCGTATACCGGGCTGCCGCATACTTCATATCCCTCGAATACTGCCTGCCCATGTTGCCCTTGGAATCGATATAGGCGTGAAGCAAAGCTCCGTTGCCCCGGGTCAGCCGGACCAATGTTTCATAGATCGCTCCATCCCCATGGGGATTCAGCTTCATGGTCTGCCCGACTACATTGGCGGATTTGGTCCGGTTTCCTGTCAGAAGCCCCATTTTGTACATCGTGTATAAAAGCTTCCTGTGTGAGGGCTTAAACCCGTCAATTTCCGGGATGGCCCTTGAAACAATGACACTCATTGCATAGGGCATATAGTTCTGTTCCAATGTATCAACAATTTTCTGCGTAATCAGATTGTTTTCTGCCATTATAATACCTTTCCATTCATCTCATTTAAACAGTTACCTTAAGTTTGTATTAAATTGCAATACGTGTCAATCCTTTTTCGCGAATTCAAATTTAATGAGCAGTCCGGTATTTTACTACTGTTCGGATTATTTTATCATTTATTCTTCTGTACAGGAGAAGGCAATCCCGGATTGCAGGATGATATTGGCATACGGCATGCATTCTCCCGTTCTTACGACAGCCTTGCAGCTCTTTGTGATTTCTTTGAATTCCGAATGAGATACAAAATTGATCTTTACGGAATTGAATTTTTGAGCCATTTCTTTATATAATTCCGGATTTTGCGTAATCATTTCGGAAGCAATCGTTACCTCTTCCACCTCTAGCTCGTATAAAATAGCTTCAAGAACATCCAGAAAGGATGGCAACCCCCGTTTTACTGCCAAATCGATTTTTTGAGATGAATCGGGTACCGGCAGCCCTGCATCACCGACTGCAATCCTGTCTGTGTGTCCCATCGCTGCGATCACAGCGGACAGTTCCGAATTCAATAACTTTGTTTTTTTCATCTGTTATCCCTACGTTCTTTTCTATATTGTGTCTTCATCTGCCATGGTAAAATAAATATGGCGTTTTCAACATGCTGCTATTTCTCAGACAACTGCCGCAGCATACCTCATTACTTTTTCCTCTGTGGCCTCCTCACGCAGCAATTGTCCGGTAAGGCGCCCCTCATGCATAACAAGAATCCGGTCGCTCAATGACAGCAGCTCCGGTAATTCAGAGGAGACTACGATGATCCCTATCCCTTCTTTGGCAATATCACGCAATATCGCATAAACTTCAGCTTTAGCTCCGACATCAATACCCCGTGTCGGTTCATCGCACAAAAGGATTCTAGGTGAATTGCTGATCCATCGCGAAATAATTACTTTTTGCTGATTTCCGCCTGATAGCGTTAATATCGGTAAATTGACGTTATTGGCCTTAATTTTGTACTTCTGAACCATTTCGGACATTTTGCTTCCGGCCAGTTTGTTATCTATAAGAAGGCCTTTCACCAAATCTTTAATAATAACTATTTGAGCATTCTGCTTGATTGACATTTCTTCAATCAGGGCGTCATCCCTTCTGTTTTCCGGGATCAGGCCGATGCCGTGCAGTATTGCGTCAGCCGGCGAATGGATGGATACCTTGCTGCCATTGATGAAGACTTCTCCCGAATCAGGTTTATTGAATCCGAACAATGACATCAGTACTTCGGATCGCCCCGCTCCGACAAATCCGCCCAGACCGAGGATTTCGCCTTTCTTCAGTTCAAAACTGATATCTTCGAATTCACCTTTTCTGGTAAGATTCTTCACCTGCAGCAGCACTTCATCCGTTGCATAGCTCGTTACCGCATCATCAGTGGAAAGCTGTCTGCCGACCATCAAACCAACCAGTTCATCAATGGTTACATCCGAAACCTTTACTGTGGTAATAAACTCACCGTCACGCAGAACCGTAATGGTATCGCCTATTTCCATAATTTCTTCCAAACGGTGGCTGATGTAAATAATCGTTGTCTCATTTTCAATTTTGAGTTTTTTTATGATATCGAAAACAACATTTCTTTGATCATTGGTCAGCGCCGCCGTCGGCTCATCCAGTATCAGGATTTTTGGTTCAAAGTAAACGGCCTTCGCAATTTGTACAATGGACTGCTCTGCGATACTCAGATTTCCAACCAGCTCGGACGGTTTATGATTCAGGTTGAATTTCTTTAACAGGCCGGCGGTTTCTTCTTCCATAAATTTTTCATTCAGGAAAATGCCTTTCACGCTTTTGGAAGATCCCATGAATATATTGTGAGCAATACTCATATTCAGGCACAGCGGAACTTCCTGGTGTACAACTGTAAATCCGTGCTTTTCAGATTGAGATATGCTGTTTATTTTTACTTCTTCACCGTTAATCCGGATAATCCCTTCCGTAGGCTGAATAACGCCTGCACACAAATTCATCAAAGTCGATTTTCCGGCGCCGTTTTCACCGCAAAGACAATGAACCTCACCCTTTTTAATTTTGAAACAGACGTTTGATAAAGCTGTTGTTCCACCGAATTTTTTCGATATATTTTCAAAGCAAATAATTGAATCCAATCTCCCTACCTCCTTGCAGTTATCTCACGCTGTTTCTGGATGTAATCCAGGTATCCATCAATACCGCGGCAATAATGATAATGCCGATGAATCCGGATTGCCAAAACGCCGGAACACTAAGAAGCACCATTCCGTTTTTTACAACCGCCATAATCGCAGCGCCAAGAAAAGTTCCGAAGATTGTGCCTCTGCCGCCGCTCATGCTGGTTCCGCCTAAAATTACCGCTGCAATAACATCCATTTCCCGGCCTGCGCCAGCTGTTGTAGGAACTGATTTCAGATAGGCGATACTGATCATCCCGGCAAAAGCTGCCAGAACACCCATAGCAACAAAGCTGATAATCTTCATGCGGTCGGTATTGATACCGGCCAATTTGGCTGCCCTTTTGTTGCCCCCGGTTGCGTAGATATCAAAACCCAATTTGGTTTTTTTCATGACGATATAGGTAATGACAAACAGAGCAATCATGATGATAATCTGAACAGGTATCGGGCCAACATTTCCCCCAATGCCGAAAACCCAGCTGGCCTGTGACTCGTCGGAAAACGCTCCGATACTTCTGCCTCCGGATATGGCATATGCAACACTTCTGAAAATCTGCATTGTTCCCAATGTCACTATAAAGGCAGGCATTCTGGCTTT
>JAEZMC010000102.1 GCA_023435805.1 Bacillota bacterium
GACGAAACGCTGCTTATCCTCCTCGATAAAGCGCAGTTTCCGGCCTTTTTGATACATCATGGCCAGATAAAACGGCTTGAGATATTCACTCTGCTGCCGGGAGATGCGGTAGATCCCATTTCCGGAATAAAAATATTCGCCATCCTCGGTGAGGGGCAGCAGGGAGCCTTCAAAATCAATACTGAGCAGCAGATCCTGGCCTTCGTTTGACAAAAGAAAGCTGACCGGGATATCCTCTTTTTTAATATTCACCATAATCGGCTCATTGTCCAGAATAACAGCCTTAAACGGCGTCCCGGCGTATATTTCCAAAAAGCGCTTCAATGAGCTGTCGGTCAGGCAAACCCTTCCGTCCGGAAATACGCTTGCGTCACGCTGAGCGTGTGATAAGCGCTCCATCAGGCTTTCGGTTTCGTATATTTCCTTCAGCAGCGTGATCAGCTTCAAATCCATGCCCTTGAATTCATGCCGGGAAGGGGCAAATGTAAATTTTTTGCCGAAATACAGCTCCATATTGTTTTCCATGCAATACAGCAGCCGTTTGATATCCTTTACAATATATAGCCTGTCCTGTCCGATCCGCAGCTTCAAGCTGGGTAAACCGGCCTTGTGCGGGCCTTCCGAACGGGCCAGTTCAAAAGTGGGTTCCAGATAAACAGTGGATTTTACCGCAATCTGCCTGTCCCCGAAAAAATTGAATATGTCTTTGGCTGCCTGTCTGAAGCGGAGCTCACGGAAAAAACCCTTACTGTCTTTTTCCTGAATCAGCAGCAGTACCGCAACCATATGCTTGCAGCAGCCCCACCCGTCATTTCCGACGGGGCAGGTGCAGTCGGATTCTTCAAGCTTTCCTGCAGCGTCGAATTTCAAATGCAGGTTGTATAATTTATTTCCCAGTACTGTGGCACTGAAAATTCGCTTCTCCTGGTTAAACTGTACGGATTTTATCCGCCGGTTTTTATAATATTCCTGTCCGGCGGTGAATTCGTCTGGTAGCGTTTTTGCCAAAATGGCCTCATTCGTTACATCAAACATGTTATTCTCCCGAAATCAATTAAGTGAGCATCCTTATATTATATAACATTTCAGGATTTTTTTAATCAAAAATTCTTATAAACTTTGAATGAGTATGAGGCAAAAGAAATACCGATGCGAAGGATAATCAGGAAAGCGGGCTCATGGGAGGATGCCGGGTCATGGCTTCAGCAGCGGGGTGAGCTCGCCGGTGTGATAGATATACAGCTTGTGCAGCGGCCGGGTCATGGCTACATAGAGCAGCTTGATATCCAGTTCATCTTCCGTATAACCGGTGCTGTCTGCGTTAAAGATTAGTACCGCATCAAATTCAAGCCCTTTTGCCAGGCAGGAGGGCAATACCACCACACCGCTTTTATAGACCTCCTCCTTGCCGCTGATCAGCGTAATGTCTTCTATCTGTTTGGAAAGTATGGCATGGACTTCTTTGCATTCCTTCAGTGTTTTGCAGATGACCGCGACGGATTTATACGACAAGGATTTGAAATCGGCGATGTTCCGTGCTATTTCCTGCACAATATCCCTTTTGTCGGCCATGGCTCTGATTTTCACTTCTTCACCGTGCCGGATGACGGGACGGCCCTTGTTTACCTCACGCGCTTTTACCTTGTCCAGAACAACGTTGGCAGCATCCATGATTTCCACCGTAGTACGGTAGCTTTGCTCCAGCGTCAGAAATTCATTTTTTCTGTCGCTGAACACATGCCGGGTGATCTCATTCCAGTCCCGTATGCCTCTGTAGGAATGGATTCCCTGGTTCAGGTCACCCAGAATGGTAAAGGAGCTGTCCTTGATGATTTTCTTCAGTACATATATCTGGAAGGCACTGAAATCCTGGGCTTCATCAATTACAACATGCTTGACGGGTATTTTTTCATCCATCCCGTAAATGCAGAACTTGAGGTATATGATGGGTGCCAGGTCTTCAATCTCCAGATAACCGGACTGAAGCATTGCTGCGGTGTAGCTCCTGGCGAATTCGCAGGTCACGCTGTCCAGCTTGGAGCCCGCGCCTTTTTCAAAATGCTCCCGGTTGTTGACGAAATCCTTATAATACTCATAGGGGCTCAGCTTTGAGATTTTTTTAATATACTCTGCAACCGCTTTTTTCGCGAGGCTTTCCGAGTGCTCCAGCGCGTAATCCCGCTGAGTGATCGCCTGTGTTACCAGCTTCTGCCGATCTTCTTCATCCACAATGGTTGCCTTCAGCAGTGCGACCCTCCGGTCACAGTCGTCGTGAAGCTGGTTGAAGATAGCCTGCTTTCGGGTCTGCAGCCTGCTTTTCAGGTTTTTCTTGATTTCATCGACTCTGCGGGCAATGGGCCACATTTTATACTGGTTGATAAACAGCTCGTTCAGCTCATCGTATTTGTAAATAAGCGCAGACCCGATGCTAAAATCCTCTTTCGGTATGAAGTTCTCCTCAATGACCTTCAGATAGGTGTCAAGAGCTTCTTTGAAATCCATGGAAGCTTTGTATTCCGATGTTTTGCGGACTAGAGCCAGCCTGGCCTTTTCTTCGGAACCGATGGTGTGGTCGACAAAAGACAGGAGCTTTTCATTCGCATCCCGGAGTTTAAACCTTTTGCCGATCAGGTCCTGCGCAAATTCTTCAAAGGTGGTTTGCCGCACCTTTTCAACACCCAGCTCCGGGAGCACGTCGGATATATAGTTCAGAAACAGACGGTTTGGGGCAATGATCATAAAGTTTTCCGGTGTAAAGGTCTTTTCATAGCTGTATATCAGGTAGGCGATCCGATGGAGTGCAATGGTGGTTTTGCCGCTTCCCGCCGCTCCCTGTACAATCAACGGGCGCCACATGTCGGCCCGGACAATGGCATTCTGCTCGGCCTGTATGGTGGAAACAATGTCCTTGAGCCTGTTATCGGCGTTGGCTCCAAGGCAGCCCTGAAGAAACTCATCATTGGTAGTGATATCGATATCGAATATTTCATTCAGATCTCCGCGGTCAATGGAAAACTGTCTTTTCAGCTTGAGCGTGCCTTCGATGGTACCGTCCGGGCACAGGTAAGATGCGTCGCCCAGCCTGCCCTCATAATAGAGGTTGGCCACCGGTGCGCGCCAATCCACGATAATCAGCTTCTGATCCTCGTCGCGGATGAGCGACATTTTACCGATGTAGAGCTTTTCAGCATCCTTTTTCGTTTTTTCGGTAAAGTCGATTCGGGCAAAATACGGTTTACTCCGGGCAGCCATCAGATTCCGCAGCTTGATGTCCATGCTTCCCTGAAGCGTGGTGTTGATGAGGATGTCGATGTAGTCCTGGCTGTTTTCAGCATTGAAATGCTTCCTGACCTTTTCCAGGTCCCTGTCGACACGCCCTTTTTTGGCCAATGTGGTTTCCAGGCTTTTTTCTACGTATCCGAGCGTATATCTGCACCTTTCCAGCTCTTTCCCGTAATCCGGGTGATTGATTGCAGGCATCTGGCATAACACCTCCGTAACATAGGCTTTCGTAAAGATAAACCTGTTATTTTCCGCGCGGAATACCATTTTACTAAAAGCAGACCATAAAATAAAGCGGCACATTGTTCCAAATGCAATTTACCCAAACCGGGTGTAAAAGATATCCGGTCATAAGTATTGTTTTCGCAGATTTTCAAAATATTCCTTGACAATCCGATGTTTTGAAGATAGAGTATAATTAGAAAACGGGATAGATACCGCTCTATATGAAATGTGATAAAATGGTCGGTTTATGTAAACCGATTTTTTATTGTCTTTTTAGCCAAACGCTTTCTGCCGGAATGCGGGCGGTTTTGCAACGGATGGTAGGACAGCTTGATTCTAAACATATTGTATGTTGTAAATACGTATAATCCCGAGCTCCTCATTGATGGAACAACTGAATTTTGAGACGGCATTCGTTTCAAAAATGATGTCCGTCAGATTCGCGTATCTGCTTTCGGTGTAGTCTGCAACCTTCAGCTCTATTACATTCTTTCGCAAATCCAGGGCCTTTCTGACCTCATTCTCAAAGGCGGATTTGCTGTCGGCTGTCAGGTTGTTTTTATTGTAATAGCTGTTTGCGGTACTGGTGCACGCAGGATATTTTGTTTTGTCCCAGGTGCTTACACGGGCTATTTCACTGTCAGGCAGGTTAAAATAGTGATAGTTGAGGGCATTGCTGCCATCCTCCATAACAGGGTCATCGTTGGTTACATCCAGATGATAATACGCTCCGTCGATTTTTACTATATTCCAGGCATGTCCTATCCAATTGCCGCCGCTTTTGGACTTGCCGCTCACGACGATGCATTCTATGGCGGACAGGTCACATAACAGCTTCATGGCCTTGGAGTAACCCTCGCATACGGCTACACCCTGAACAAGGCATCCGTATGTGCTGAAGGAGGTATCCGGGATGGTCCCCTTCAAATAATTGCTGTAATCGTACCGGGTATTGTTCACGATGTAGTCGTGAAGCACCTTTTCCCGGTCATATTCCGTCATGTCTGGATTAATAAGGCGGGCGACCGTTTGTCTGGCTTTGTTGACCGCCGCCCCGGCCTGGTCTTTTCTTTGGTCGAAACTGCTTTTAGTATACCGGTATTGAAGAGTCAGCGTAAAGGTATGGCTGCCCGACATGTACCGCCATGAGCTGACGAAATCCTCAACTCCCGTTATTTCAGTCACAGCAGCAACAGCCCTGTCGAAGGCAGGTCCGAAATCCTCCGCAATGCTTCCTCCATAATTCCGGATATCGATTTTAAGCTGGCTGTCATGAGCATACAACGCTTTGCGGATCAACATAAAAAGGTCATTCCGGTTCTTTGCAGCACTTCCGTATGTTGTAACGGAAGGCTTGAATTCCGAAACGCCTTCGTATTCCGCCTTCAGATCGGAGGTATAAAGGCCGAGGATCCTGGCGGCAGGCTTATATACGGCGTTGTCCGTATTGACCAGCTTGTCCAGCAAGGTCTTGTCGGAGGATTTTAATCGGACGGAAAGCGCTTGATATGATATTCCAACCAGATCATTGCGGACAAAGCCGGAGGTTTTTTTGTAGGCCTCTCGTTGGGAAGAGCTTATCAAGCCGATTTGTACGGCTTTATTCAATGCGTTGTCATACTCGAAATCAATATTATCAACATAACCGATAGAACGCAGTACTAAAACCGTATACTGCTTGGCGGACATCAAATCCTCCGAACCGAATCTGTTATTTCCAATACCGTTGGTCAGCCGGTTCTGGTACATGTAGCCGACATAATTATTTGCCCATGCAGGTACATCTGTGAAGGGGTGGGTATATGTATTCTGCTTCACCAGTTTTTCCTTGCCCAGTAAACGTACAAGCATCACCGCACCCTCTACTCTGGTGGGCGCACGTCCCAGATCGAATTGTTCCGGCGCATTGGCAAGAAGGCCCAGCACCTTCAGGTCCAGTGCCTTGTCATAATTGGAGAAGGAAGCTGCGCTTGCCGGAGTCGGAACAATAAATGCTGTAAACAATATAACCAATGCCTGGATCAGTGCCAAACGGGCGGAAAATTTCATGAATATACCATCCTGGTTCATTTTAATCACTGTGGTGTCCTGTCCGCATAAATAAACAGGACACTTACATTAATTATATCAATACGAAGAAGGCTTGGCAATAAACCTAAAACTGCACCAGGAATGTTGAACACGCGCTGATCTGTGAAACCTCAGACGAGCAGCAGGGTACCGGAAGGCAGAAAAATTGGGCCGCTTTTCAGCCGCCCAGCATCAAAGATACCGTTTCATTCTATTATGTACTGTAGAAGCCTGTTATGTCAGCGAATCCCGTTCGGTTTTCCGTTACTCCTTGTAATATCCTTCACTCAGCCTTCCGAATATACCGGGACAGATCAGGATGATTACGACGATGATAATGATGATCCAGATCCAATCAAAGCCGAAGCCAAAAAGACCGCCTCTCTCATTTTCCGCCATATCCTACACTCCTTTCAAAAAATTAATATGCTTTATTCAACCACATTTGTTTCGCGACGTCCCCAAAATCCCCATCCTGTAAATAGCAAGAGGAACAAGATGATGAAGAATAGAATTGCGCAATTGTCAAAAAAGCCTTCGTTCCACCTTTCCGACATGATCGATACCTCCTTTATATTGTTGAGTCTCAGCCCGGTTGCCTGCTATATCATATTCTGACAGTGTTTTTTGTGTTACTGCGGGGAGCTGATTGGCGATAATAAATTAACCGTTTTGGCCAGGACGCGGATAAAATGCGAAACCACCCGGAAGGGTGGCTTCTTTGTAGGTTTCATGTAATGCAACTGGCTATCTTCATTCTTTACAGCCCATTAGCAGCACGGATTAAAGAACAGCAACAGGAACAGAATGATAAAGAACAAAATCGCACAATTGTCACCTAAAAAACCACCGCATCCTCTTTCTGCCATTATAGAGGCCTCCTTTCGACCATCAGAGTTAACATAAATTCTTTGACTATTTTAATTTATTCTCCATTTGTGAAAAATGTTACAGTTTTCGTTTACCATCTTTCGAGAAGGACCTGTTGTTTCTGCTGTCATTACAGTATATTAACCGCCTCTCCAGACTGTGATGATCCAGTAAAAAATAATAAATCCTTCCTAAAATATGAGAGTTAATGTATAATTAATTCTGGTTCAGGCATTATTTGTTCAGGAGGCTGTATCATGGACATCAGACCGGGGCTTGTGATTACAGTGAGGCATTATTCACTTCTTAACGTTTTTAAAGGAATAGTTCTCGACGTACAGGGAAGCAGTGCGACGATCAAGCTGCCGAAGGAATGCCTGAAAACATCCTTTTTGAAGGGTGACCCTCTTGTAGTGGCATATGAAACGGAAAAATCGGTGCAGATAACGGGAGGAAGAATTGTTGATTTCAACGCCGGTGACGAACAGCTTGTCTTTTCTGAGGATGTACCTGATGAAGGGATAACAATGCGGGCATACGAGCGCTTTCCCGTTTCATTATATGCGGATTTCAGGCTGGCGGAGGGTGGCAAAAAGTGCTTTGCACTGGTCAAGGATATCAGTGAATACGGGATGCTGATTTATTCCAGAGAATCATTTTTCAAAGGACAAAAGCTACATCTGGACGTGTTTCTTACAAGGGATATTATGTCTTTGACAGCGGAAATAGTCAGAAAAGCGGAATTTGACAACTATTTTGAATATGGCTTGAAAATAAGGCACAGCGGTCCTGTTGTATTCAATCATATAAAAAATTTCGTCAGAAAAGCGCAGGAAGAACATATTTTGAAATTCAACAGAGAGTGAAAGGCCATTCTATTCCCGAAATTTAAAAATAAATAGAAAAAAATGGAAAATTAGGAATTGACAGATAACCCATTGTCCAATATAATTAAAACGCAGCCATAATTTTACAAATAATTACTATAATAGCTACATATCACAGTAATGTAAGATAAAAGGGGTGAGCGTTTTGGGCAGATTAAGTCTGGTTATTGCGGACTATGACGGGGATTACCTGGAAGCATTCGAGAAATTTCTGATGGTTCATTATCCCCAGCGGTTCGATATATTCTCCTTTTCATCCTTTGACAGGCTGTCGGACTTTCTAAGCAGGACTGCGAAAAAAGATATTCTCGCAATCAACACCGCTTTATATAATGGCGAGCTCCAGTTCAGAAAAGCAGAGACGGTGGTTTTTCTTACCGGAGACAGTGGGAAGCCTACTCCTGAAGGCTGCCCAAAAGTCGAAAAATATCAGCATGCTGAAAAAATGATCGCAGAGCTGTTAAGGCATTATTCAGCCCGAAGCACACAGGAGAATTCAGTCCGAGGAGGTAGCCGCACCAGGATCGTATGCGTGTATTCACCCGCAGGAGGCACCGGAAAAACGAGCATTGCGGCAGGCTGCAGCATCATGAGCGCAAAAAGGGGCTTGAAAAGCTTTTATCTGAACCTGGAGGATGTGCCCTCAACAGCTTCATACTTTCATGATGAGACAGAGCACAATTTTTCAAAGGTAATCTATTGCTTGAAAGAAAAGGGAACAAACCTGGGGCTGAAGCTGGAGGGCTTGAAAAACTGCGATTGCAATACCGGAGTACATTTTTTTGCTCCACCTGACAGCGTACTTGAAATGGAGGAATTGATGTATGAAGACATATTCAGCCTGGTGGAAGGCTTCAGGAGCAGTGCTGTTTACGACACGGTCTTTATTGACATGTCCTGTGGTCTGAACAAACGGAATGCTGCAATTCTGAGCTGTGCTGATGTGATTTTAATGGTTGCGGTACCGGGAGAGGCATTCTCTTCTAAAATGCGGGGAATCAAAGCCGGAATGACTATTCTTGAGCACAAATATGGAGTCAAACCCGCAGGCAGGGTGGTTACCGTGATGAACAGGCAGAACAGAAAAACGGGAACTGGCGCTTTGAATCAAAATGGAAGTATTCGGACGCTGGAATTCGACGATTGTTCCTTGCAGCAGTCTTACGGGCAACAGGAGGGTCTGCTGGAGCAACCTGCTTTCACAGCAGGACTGAACAAACTGCTGGAGTACCTGCTGACGCTGGACGCAGCTATGGGGCCTGAACATATCGGGGGTGAATCTATTGCAGGATAGATGCGAGACCGCCCAAAGACTCCTTGCAGATGAAATCAGGCGGGAAATTGTGCAGGGTATGGAC
>JAEZMC010000116.1 GCA_023435805.1 Bacillota bacterium
GGTTTGGGAAGAAGACTTGAATTGCATCTAATATAGCAGATTTACCTGTGTTGTTTTGTCCAATAAAAGCATAAATGTTTTCACGTATGTCAATTTCTTTGGAATCTAAAAATGATTTGTAATTTTGTATTCTTATTTTACTAATATTCATAATACACCGCCATACAGTTGAATTTTGCATTTTTCACCATTATATTACATGTTAATACATAGTTCAACCAATTATTTCCTATAAGGTATTCAATAAAGTAAGGTATTCTGATTATTTATTTTTGAAACTGGATATATTAATACAAATAATAAATCATGCTTATTAAAAGGAGGTGATGCCCATGTCAACACTGAAACGTGTACCCAATAAACTGGTTAATGAAAAATCCCCATATTTACTCCAACACGCTTATAACCCTGTAGTTTGGTATCCTTGGGGAGAAGAGGCTTTCTCAAAGGCAGCAAATGAAGATAAGCCCATTTTCCTGAGTATTGGGTACTCGTAGTTGGTGCAAGAAACCGACTTGTCACTGGTGCCATGTCATGGAACGCGAAAGCTTCGAGGACGCCGATGTGGCAAGGCTGTTGAATCAATACTACGTTTCCGTCAAGGTGGACCGTGAGGAACGGCCGGATATAGACAGTATTTACATGACGGTTTGCCAGGCTCTTACAGGGCACGGCGGCTGGCCGATGACCATCATTATGACACCGGACGGCAAGCCATTCTTTGCAGGCTCCTACTTCCCCAAATATGACCGCATGAGTATGTCGGGGCTTTTGACGATACTAAAGCGGGTATCGACCGCCTGGAATGAAAACCGCCAGGACGTGCTGGAGGCAGGCAATAAAATTATGGACGCCATCAATGCCGAACAGGAGCCGTCTTCTGATGCAGAGCATAAGGGTTTGATTCTTGCAGCCTTTGAACACTATAAAAAAGTTTTCGACGGTATCCATGGAGGCTTTGGGCATGCGCCCAAATTCCCCTCCCCGCACATATTGTTTTTCCTGCTTCGATACTGGAAACTGAATGGCGACGCAGCCGCACTGAACATGACGGAAAAGACGCTGCAATCCATGCGACGCGGAGGCATATTCGACCACATCGGTTATGGCTTCAGCCGATATTCCACCGACCGGAGCTGGCTTGTACCACACTTTGAAAAAATGCTCTATGACAATGCGCTGCTTGCCATTGCCTATCTGGAAACGTATCAGGCAACAGGCAACGGCTCCTACCTGCAAACAGCGGATGAAATTTTCGCCTATGTGCTGCGGGACATGACTTCACCGGAAGGGGGCTTTTATTCTGCCGAAGATGCCGATTCTGAAGGTGAGGAAGGATTGTTTTATACCTGGACTCCCGATGAAATTGTACAGGTACTCGGCAATACCGATGCACAACGCTTTATGGTGCTATTCGACATTACCTCCAAAGGGAATTTTGAGGGGCGCAGCATCCCCAATACAATAAAGGGGAGCATTCCCGGAGCTGATCTTCCCTTTGTGGAAGCCTGTCGTCAAAAGCTGTTTGCACATCGTGAGAAAAGGATCCATCCGTTTAAAGACGATAAAATACTGGTGTCCTGGAATGGACTGATGATTGCAGCCCTGGCAATCGGCGGCAGAGTGTCCGGCAATCGTCGCCTTACTGAAGCAGCGGAAAAAGCGGCAGATTTCCTGCTGACCCGCATGGTCAATGAAAAAGAGCGGCTGCTGGCCGTATACCGGAACGGCGCCTCCTCTCTGAAGGGCTATGCAGACGATTATGCCTTTTTGATCTGGGGGCTGATAGAGCTGTACGAAACCACCTATAAGCCTGTATATCTGCAGCAGGCCATAAAGCTGAACGACGAATTTACCGATTATTTTTGGGATCATGAGAACGGAGGCTTCTTTTTATACGGCAAGGATAGTGAACAGCTGATCTCGCGGCCGAAGGAAGCGTACGACGGAGCCACGCCCTCAGCCAATTCTGCCGCCGCTGTAAATCTCGTCAGGCTGGCCAGGCTGACCGGTAAATTTGAACTTGAGGAAAGAGCAAGGCAGATTATCAATACTTTTTCGGGCAGCATCGAAGGCTACCCGGCCGGATTCAGCCATATGCTGAATGCTGCCTTGCTGCTGGAAGCACAGGGTGTTGAAGTAATTATCGCAGGCGAGGCGGAGCATGACGCAGAAAAACTGCTGGACATTATTCGGCAGAGTTTCAGGCCTTTTACCGTTTCCCTTCATTACAACAGGCAAAATGAAGCATTAAGAAGCCTGGTACCCTATATAACAAATTATACCTCCGTGGAAGGCAAGGCAGCCGCATATGTGTGCAGGAACTTTGCCTGCAACCAGCCCGTTACGGATGCGGTAAACCTTAGTGAAATGCTTCAGTAAATCTAAATAAAATCCATGTTTACATGTGACATATTATAACAGTATAATATAGAAATAAGTTGCACGAGGTAATTTTTGTTAAATTAAATGTGCTAATAAAAAGAGGTCTCAACAAAATGAATCTAAAGAGATATGTTATCGGTAAGCCATTGAAAAATGAACAGCTGAGCGGAGAGAAATTCGGCGTATTATGGGGGCTCCCCATATTGTCGAGCGATGCCATATCCTCCGTTGCGTACGCAGGACAGGAAATATTGATCGTTCTGCTGCCGGCTGTAGGTATGCTGGCCTTCAGGCAGCTTGGCTATATTTCCGCGGCAATCATCATGCTGCTTGCCATTCTGATGCTTTCCTACAGGCAGACGATCGACGCCTATCCCAACGGCGGCGGCGCTTTTGTGGTTGCAAAGGAAAATATCGGACTGATCGCGGGTGTTACGGCCGGTTCGGCTTTAAGCATAGGATATATTCTTACCGTTGCAGTTAGTATTTCCTCCGGTGTGGATCAGATCGTTTCCGCATTTACCCCATTGAAGCCGTATACCGTACAGTTGACAGTACTGGTCATCATCCTGATGGCACTGGGGAATTTACGCGGCTTGAAGGAATCTGCAAGGCTTTTCAGCCTGCCAACCTACTTTTTTATTTTATCCATCATTGTAATGCTTGTGGTGGGGACCATTAAAGTCATAGAGGGCTACAAGCCGGAGCCCATCGTTGTACCGACGGAAACACTGCGCCCGTCAAGCCTTTTTCTTGTTCTGATGGCCTTTACAAACGGCTGTGCCGCTCTCACAGGTGTGGAGGCGGTGAGCAATGCGGTACCCAGTTTTAAATCCCCGTCGACCAAAAATGCCAAGACCGTGCTGCTGCTGCTGTCCATTCTGGTTTTAATCGTTTTCGGCGGAACATCGATCATAGCCAACTTCTACCCCACAAACCCTGAAAACGGTGCTATGCTGGTTCAGATAGCGGGCATGATATTCGGGCACACATTGCCCTATTATGTGGTTACCATTTTGTCCTTCACCATTCTGGTACTGGCAGCAAACACGGCTTTCGTCGGTTTTCCAAACCTGATATCAGTTATGGCCAAGGAAGGCTATGTTCCCAGACAGCTCAGCATGAGAGGCGACAGGCTCAGCTATTCGAACGGCATTATTCTGCTTTCTGTTATCGCAATACTGCTGGTCATCATATTCAGAGCCAATGTCACCTCACTAATCGGCTTGTATGCCATTGGTGTGTTTATCTCGTTTACACTGTCTCAAAGCGGCATGCTGTTAAAATGGGTCCGTGAAAAAGGCGAGAAATGGACCATTAAAGCTTGTATCAACGGCTTGGGTGCTGTTGTCACATTTCTGATCGTTATCGTTATCGCCATCACAAAGTTCAGGCAGGGTACCTGGATCGTGATTGTTGTTATTCCGCTGCTCATTTTCATCATGTTGAACATCAAGAAGCACTACATAGCTATCAGCAAGCAGCTGAAGCTCTCGGCGGAGGAGCTCGCAGCCATCGATGTCACGCGCGACGTATACAGGAACCGGGTGATCGTGCCCATAGAGAGCATCAACCGGGCCAGTATCCGGGCTTTGAGGTATGCAAGAACCATATCGGAGAATGTCGTTGCCTTCAATGTTTCCATTGATGAAGCACAGGGCAGAAAGGTGCGGGAGCGTTATGACCAGGTGAATACCGACATACCCCTGATCATCAAGTATTCACCTTACAGGAAGGTCGTTGAACCGCTGCTGAAATTCATCGGCTCTACAGAATACGATTATCAGAAGGGGGATATGATTACGGTCATGCTGCCCCAGTTTATTGTAAAATCGTGGTGGAACAATATCCTTCACAACCGCACCAGGGTTGCCATCGAAAGGGAGTTGCTGAGAAATCACAAGCACATTGTGGTATCCATCATGCCCTTCCAATTGAAGGATGACGACAAGGTGCTCAGATCCCATAAATATAAATAGACTCGGCGATTAGCCCTCCGGCAGCAGTTTGAAGCCGAAGGGCTTATTCTTTTAAATCGGCCTTCTTCAGTTGGTTTGAAATCCTTTACCGATGATTTCAGATGTATTGGTGATAGTGATAAACGCATTGTTGTCGATGGCCCGTACGAATAGCCTCAGAGCGGCGGCCTGTCTCCTGTTGACGACAGTGGTCAGCACATGCTTTTCTTCGTTTGTGAATGCTCCGTACGCAATATGGACCGTAGCCCCCCTGTGCAGGTTCTCCACGATATACTGCCGTATCTGCTCCGTCCTGTCGCTTATGATTACAATCTGCTTGCGGATGTGGAAGCCCTCTATCACCGTATCAATGATAAAACCTTTCATTATCAGCCCCAGTACCGAATACATGCCAACCCGCACACCATATGCCATACCAGCCGCGACGGTGATGGCAATATCGGAGATCAGCAGCGCCTTGCCGATATCAATACTGGTAAGCTTGTTCAGCACCTTTGCGACAATGTCGGTACCTCCTGTGGACGCATTCTGGTTAAACACAATGGCAGATCCGACAGCAGGAAGAATGATGGCAAAAAACAATTCGAGCATCGTGTCGCCGGTTAATGAATGCGGCATGGGAAAAAGCCTTTCCAGGACCCATACTAATGCGGACAGCGCAAAGCTGGAATAGACCGTTCTAGTACCGAAGGACCTGCCGATAAACGCAAAACCGACCAGGAGCAGAAAAATGTTGATGGACATCATAATCGGACCTACCGAAATACCGGGAATGAAGTACCGGATTACGATGGCAAGTCCGCTGACACCGCCGGTGGCAAACCGGTTCGGCACCTTAAAAAAGTGGATACCTGCGGCAGTAAGCAC
>JAEZMC010000146.1 GCA_023435805.1 Bacillota bacterium
TCAAGGAGGTCATCGTACCGAGAAGAGCGGGCGATCCGGCCGTACTGGTGGCGTCGTCAGAAAAGATACGCAGCGAGCTGAAATGGGAGCCCAGGTACCATGAGCTGTCCACGATCATGGAAACGGCGTGGAATTGGCACAGGCACCATCCTCACGGCTATGCGGACTAATATATTGGATCTGCTGCAAAAAGCCGCTTAAGGATTGGTCGGAATATCACATGAGCATGGCTTGACAAAATGTGAACAGGCTGATTTGCCTAATGGTAGAATATTTCCAAATAGGCAAACCGGCTTTTTTTTCTGTTCCGGTTATGATAAAATTTTAATACCTGTTTTTATGAAATAAAGGAAACAATATATAACTGTTTGGCTTTATTTGGCTACGGAGGATAAAACGATGCTTCTTGCAGAAGACTGGAAGGACTATGAGCTGATCGACACCGGCGGGGGAGAAAAACTTGAGCGGTGGGGTAAATATACGCTGAGACGGCCCGATCCGCAGGCCATATGGCCCGCGGCAGGCAATATAAAAGCCTGGGCTGCTGCGGATGCCCGATATCACAGGAGCAAAAGCGGGGGCGGCAACTGGGAATATATTAAAAAGCTGCCATCACAGTGGACCATTGAATACGGAGAGCTGGCATTTCACGTTGAACCTACGGGCTTCAAACATACCGGCCTGTTTCCGGAACAGGCCGTAAACTGGAAGTGGATGGAGAGCAAGATCCGGAATGCAGGCAGAAAAATCAGCGTACTGAACCTGTTTGCATACACAGGCGGAGCAACGGTCGCAGCGGCCCATGCATGCGCGGAGGTCTGTCACGTGGATGCGTCGAAGGGAATGGTGACACGGGCAAGGGAGAACCTTGCGCTGTCAAAGCTTTCGGACAGGCCGGTGCGTTTTATTGTAGATGATGTGATGAAATTTGTCTCCCGCGAAATCAGGAGAGGAAAAACCTATGACGCCGTTATCATGGACCCGCCGTCTTACGGGAGGGGCCCGAACGGGGAGCTCTGGAAGATCGAGGAGGAGCTGTACGGGCTGATAACGTTATGTATGAAAATACTCACGCCGCAGCCGTTGTTTGTGCTGGTTAATTCATACACCACGGGCTTGTCGCCTACAGTGGTAGGAAATATGCTGAAGCTTTCCATGCAGTTGAAGTTCGGCGGGTCGGTAAATGCCGATGAAGTCGGGCTGCGAGCTTCCTCCAACGGCTTGGTGCTGCCTTGCGGCGCTGCAGGAAGATGGGAAGAATAAATGATCACAAAGATCGGCAGTCAGGAGTGAAGCAGTCGAAATGAGCAGTAAACGGAATATTCACATTCTATATGAGGACAACCATGTACTGGTAGTGGAAAAACCGCAGAATATGCTTACTCAGGGAGACAGCACCGGGGATGACGATCTTTTGACGATTTTGAAGGAAGACCTGAAGCAAAGACATGCAAAACCCGGGAATGTATTTCTCGGACTGGTGCACAGGCTTGACCGGCCCGTCGGAGGAGCCATGGTATTTGCCAAAACCTCAAAGGCGGCGTCCAGGCTGTCGGAGCAGATAAGGAACGGGGAATTTGAAAAATGCTACGTTGCGGTAATACATGGTGTACCGGAAAAGGCTTCAGGGACATTGACCGACTATCTTGTAAAAGATGAAGCAACCAATACCGTAAGGGTGACGAAATCTGCTGATACAGGCAAGAAAGCAACGCTGGATTATCGGGTTGCGGATACCGCTGACGGACTGTCGCTGGTGCAAATCAGACTGCATACCGGACGTTCGCATCAGATCCGTGTACAGCTTGCAGCCATGGGCCATCCGCTGTACGGTGACCAAAAGTACGGCTCCGCAGTGAACACGCCGGGCATGCAGCTGGCCCTCTGGTCAGCGGAGGTCGGCTTTCAGCACCCGACGCTCGGAGAGCGTCGGCTATATGTGTCGGAGCCGCCGGCCATATACCCGTGGAGTCTTTTTCGAACAGGACGATGAATGGACCTGAGGAAAGCTGGACTCCCTGCAACAGAGCGATGCCCAGGTTATAATCTATTTTGGAGGCCGTTATCATATGAGGGAAAATACGTTAAGCAGTTTGAAAAAAATTGTTCTTAATAGATATTTCATTATCCCGATTGCAGTTCTTACGATTCTTACCGTTCTCGCTTATTACTTCGTTTCTATTCGACCACACCAGAACCGGGCCGAAAAGGACAGCTTCAGGTGGGATATCATGAAGGGTGAGGAAATCGAAGTTTATCTGAGCCAGAATCCTTATGTGGAAGCGATTATCAACAAGCTGCCGGAGTTCCAGAAAAAAACCGGCATCAAGGTCAGCTATTATATTATTCCTGAAGAGTATTATTTTGAGAAACTGACATCCGGCTTTAAAAAATTCCGAAGCCCTGACGCATTCATGATCGGTTCCCACTATATATGGAAATATGCCGATCAAATGTATATCCAGGATTTGAACACGCTGCTGAACCAGCCGCAGATCACTGATCCCAATTATGACATCGAGGATTTTTACCCCAGTGTGATCAACGCATTAAAATGGGACACGATATCCGGCCACAATGTAGGCAGCGGAGGCTTGTGGGGCGTTCCACTGGGCTTTGAGACCTATACGCTTGCCTATAACAAAAGGATATTCGATGAGCGGGGATTGAAACCGCCGAAAACGATGGAACAGCTGCTGGAGCTGTGCAAAAAGCTTAACAAATTTGACGGGGAGGGAACCTATGCCCTTGCTCTGAGGGGCTCTGACAACTGGTCCACCATCACCACCAGTTATATCACAACTTATGCAAATTATGGCGCGAAGGATTTCGTGATTGAAAATGGAAAGCTGGTGTCCGGCGTCAATTCCGATGAAGCGGTTGAGATGACGGATATGTGGGTAAAGCTGATTAAAGCCGGAGGTGCGCCGGATTGGGAAAATTACAACTGGTACAAAGCCAGCGCGGATTTCGGCGCCGGAAAGGCAGCTATGCTTTTTGATGCGGACAATGCAGGATACTACCAAAATTACCCCGGGGAATCCGAAGTATCCGGCAATATAGCCTGGGTCAGGGCTCCACTTCCGGAAGGTGCGGAGAACGGCACGTCCAATCTGTGGACGTGGGGACTTGCCATGAACAATTCCTCCAATCACAAGGCAGCGACCTGGCTTTTCATGCAGTACTTCACCAGCAAGGAATATGGACTTTGGTCGCTGCAGAATTTCAAGGTGGTGGATCCGGCGAGAAAATCCGTTATGGAGTCCCGGGAATTTAAAAGAGTTTTAAGAAATTCGGAGGGCTATGCGGATGCATTAAGCGAAACCGTCAACAACGCTGCCATACAATTTACACCCCAGAGGTATTTTTTTGAAACTGCCACGGAATGGTCAAATACGCTGCGGCGTATTGTTCTGGGGGAATACGGAAGCACCCGCGAGGGGTTGGACGACCTGAAAGTCAAGCTGGATAATATCGCTAAAGGGATTTACGTGCAGTAGTGCACATAAGGTGCATAACCGGACGAAGGAGCGGATTATGAAAAGGGTTATGATTGTTGATGACGAATTGCTCGTTCAAGTAGGACTGAAGTCCATGATCAATTGGGAAGAGTACGGTTTGAGTGTGGTTGCGGAAGCAAGAAACGGTCGGGAGGCTCTTGCTGCTTTTGAAAGGACGGACCCGGACATCTTGTTTGTCGATATTGCAATGCCTGAAATGAACGGTTTGGAGATGATCAGAATTCTGAAGGAGAGAAAACCGCTGGTCAAGACAGTTATTCTGACAAGCCATTCCGATTTTAATTATGTAAAGGAAGCGGCCAGTCTCAGTGTCAATGAATATCTTTTAAAATCGGAGCTTACGAGGGACAATCTGGCAAAATGTATTCGCGGTATCCTGGATCAGATGGAGTCCGAAGCGTACGACTACAGAAAAAAGGATAGTCCGGTGCCTTCCAATGCGGTGCAGCTTGTAGAAGATGATCTATTTAAAATCATTACAGGCTTATACAGGTCAAAAGAAGAACTGGATGCCATATTCGACAAGTACCAATTCAGTTTTAAAAACAACTGCTGGTATGTTTCAGTAGCGCAACTCCTGATCAAGGACAACAACATGGAACGGTACAGGAAGGATCCGGAGCATTTCAACACGGTCATTCTGGGACTATCAAAGCAGACGCTTGCAGAGAAGGATTTTACCGTTTATTCCACCATCATAAGCGAGAAGATCATTTTTCTGTTTCATGTTCAAGCCATAAAGGATGTCCATGCCATCAGAGAAAAAATAATTGCACTGCTGTATTTGTTCAAAAGCAATCTGAAGCAGTTTCTCAACATCGATCTTTTTATCGGTATCAGTGAAGCAGCCGAAATGTTCGCAAAACTGCCGGATCTTTACAAGCAGGCCTACAATGCAAAGGAATTCTGCTTTTTTGAAAAGGATAAAATCATTACATACGAGGATTGTCTGTTTGAAGGGGAAGAAAGCCTGCCCAAGGTCAACTACAAGGCACTGGAAAAGACTTTGCTGAAGGGCGATATGGAGGAGCTGCAAAAAAGCTTTGACAATATTTTCAGCCAACTGTACAGCTGCAAAAACAAGGAATACGTGAAAACCATCTTTATCGATTTGTTAAGCCAGGCAAAGGTTTTCATCGAGCCGCTTCGCAAGGAGCAGGAGGAGCCGGTCATACCCAATGAAAGCTTCAATTACAACATTTTTCATACCCTGCATAATTTTAGCGACGTAAAAAATTATATTACCGATATATATAAAAAAATAATCGAAATGGGAAGGAATCAGGGGCAGGAACAGTATTCCTACAGTATCCGCAAAAGTATCGAATTCATTAAAAAGAACTTTCACAAAAATATTACGCTGGCAGATGTTGCAAAATATTCGGATGTAAGCAGAAACTACCTTTCATTCCTGTTCAAGCAGGAGATGGGAATGAATTTCAGCACATTCCTGCTGAACTTCAGAATTGAAAAGTCCAAGGAGCTTCTGACGAAGGGGAATATCAAAGTATATGAAATTGCGGATATGGTCGGATTTGGAAACCCGTATTACTTCAGCAAGGTATTCAGGGATATGGTCGGGATATCGTGCAAGGAATACCAGAAACTGTATTATAAACAGGAGTAGGATGAGGCCTTTGGTGATGAAAAAGCATACCATTCAGAGAAGGATTTTTATATATATACTGCTGCTGGTTGTGTTTCTGCTTACGAGCCTGATCGTGGCAAATTACACGGTGTTCCTCGAATACCTGAAGAACAATGAAATGGAGTCCGCTGTCAATGCCGCCCAAAAAACTAAGCAGAACATTGAAATCATATTGAAGCTGGCAAACGATATGTCGGTGGCCATCAGCGATAAAAGTGAAATACAGAGCGAGTTAAAAAGCATCGCCGAGTCAAACTACTACGACAAAGACCGTATCAACCTGCTGCTGGAACAGTTGACCGACATGCAGGAATATTTTGACGGCATTTATGTAATCGGGGACAACGGGAAATTTTTCACCAGTGACCATGAAAGCCAACTGGAGGATGTTCTGGAAAAATACCAGATCCCCATGGATTTACATAATAAAATCGGTACCATGTTCCTGCGGTCCAGCAGAAACGGCTATTATGTGATGAATTCCAACGAAAGCACCATTTCGCTGATTTCACCCATCCTGCATAATGTGACCGGTGAGTTCAAGGGCGTTGTGATCATCGACATCAATTATGCCTATTTGAGGGAGGCTTTTTCCGCAGCTTCGTTTGAGAGGGTGGAAAAGGTAATGATCGTAAACCCGCAAGGGAATATCCTGTTTTCTTTCCCATACAATGTGTACCTGGGGGAAGTAATCGAAGAGAACCCCCAACTGCTGGAATTGCAGACTGTACAGATGAACAGAAAGGTCTTCGGGAAGGACTGCATCATTGTTTCGGATACCATCGATTACAGCGGCTGGAAGTTGATCCGCATCATCAATACGGATAAGATCTACAGCTCGGTCAACATGCTTGGCAGAATCACCATTTACGTATTTATGGTATTTATTGTGGTAGCCCTTGCGGCCAGCCTGCTTCTTTCCGTTTCCATCACCAGGCCGATCGTGGAACTGAACAAGAAAATAAAAAAGGTGGAAAGTGGAGACCTGTCCGCGGCCATCAGCATTGACCGCAAGGATGAGCTTGGCGAGCTCAGTGCCTCCTTCAATAAAATGGTGGTACAGATCGACAATCTGATCCATGAAAAGGTGGAGCATCAAAAAAAGAAATCAGACATGGAGTTTCAGGTATTACAGGCACAGATCAATCCCCATTTTCTCTATAACACATTAAACTCCATCAAGTGGCTGGCGGTTATTCAAAATATCGAGAACATCAGTGAAATGACCTCGGCAGTCATCAATCTGCTGAAATATAACATTTCGACAAAATCAACCCTTGTTACACTGGAGGATGAAATCGAAAGCATCAAAAACTATGTCAATATCCAAAAATACAGATATGGCAGCAATTTTAACATCACATACAATCTGGATGACAATACGCTTCATTTGAGAATACTGAAATTCATCCTGCAGCCCCTTGTTGAGAATTCGATTTTTCACGGATTCAAGAATTTTAAATACGGCGGGGAAATAAGGATACGCTCTGAGATCAGGGATGGATATCTGGTGATTGAAGTTCAGGATAATGGCTCGGGTATTGCCCAGGTTGAAAATGATCAGAATGATAAGAACGTAGGAAAGATGTACAGCAGGATCGGCTTAAATAACGTTGACGAGCGGATCAGGCTGTATTTCGGACTCGAATACGGAATTCACATCTACAGTGAAGCAAATATTGGAACATGTGTCAGTATCAAGCTTCCGGTTATAGAAAAGGAGAATTAGGAATAATCGGTGCTGAGAAATCTGTCGGTTTAATCAAATCGTAATAAAAGTTCAAAAATAGTAAATATTTATAAAAAGATTTATATGCACGTACATTTTATTCAAATTGTTTCTGCCTAAAAATTCAATTACTTAACTTGTTTAATAATATCGTAATACGTTTTATTTTCTAAAAAACCTTGACATGCCATAATAAAAGCAGCGATGATTTACACTTTTGGGGGAATGGAAAAAGATGATAAAGACGATATTTGCAAGATTCAGGAAAGTATTGAACTTCAGGAACAGTAAAATCCAGACCAGGCTTATTGCATCATTTTTATTGATTTCCACAGTTCCCTTGCTCATTGTGGGCATTTCTTCCTACCGGAAATCCAGCGAAGCGCTAAGTGAAAAAATCGGCTCCTACTCCGAGCAGCTGATGGAACAAATAGGCGGGCGGGTGCTGAACGTACTGGCCCAGACTGAGAAAACCTCCCAGGAGCTGGGCTACAACAATGTCCTTCAGGATTGTCTTACCAGTTACGACAATGCAGACGAGTTTGAAAGAATGGATATCGCCGCAGAAGCAAACCAGTTTTTTAAAAGCAGATTCGCTTCCTCGGCGGAGGTGCGGGGCGCGGTGCTGATGAACAGCAGCAAGTCCTTTACCTCGCAGTTCGGGATCGAAATGAAGGAGGACACTATAGACGCACTGATGCGTTACGCCGACGAGGGTCAGAACAAACCGGCGTGGATGTACGTCAACGCGGTCAGCAAATCTGAAAGCGGTCAAAGCTACATTATATTGTGCAGGAAAATAAACAAGCTGAACACTACGAAAGATATCGGCTATATTTTTATCGTATTGAATGAAGCTACAATATCCGGCATCCTGAAGGATATCGATCTCGGTAAGGACTCTCAGCTTTTTATTGCGGATTCCGACGGCATGATCATATCCTCCGGCACCGCGGCTCTGGAGCATGGAAAAGCCTACGGCGACATGAAGCTGATCGGGACTATAGCGGGAAGGGGTGCTGATACGAAGAAATCCTTATCCTTCAACCAAAAGCTTCTTTGCTATTATCCTGTTTCTGGTACAAACTGGTTTATCATCAGTACGGTGCCGTACAAGCACCTCAATCAGGCCGGCAGGGAACTTGGTGTGAGCATTGCAGGTATCGGTGTGGTCTGCCTGATCCTCGCCATATTATTGTCTTTCCAGATTTCCCGAGGCATATCGGCACCTCTCAAAAAGCTTGTAGAGATGATGAATGAAGCCCAAAAGGGCAATCTTACCATTGCAAAAAGGGATGACCACAGAGATGAGATTGCCCGTGTCATTAACAGTTTTCATGATATGATTGAAAATATCAGCCATTTGATCCTTAAGGTCCGCCAATCAACACAAAATGTACTGTCAACCGCACAGAAAATATCCTATTCGGCCGAGCAGTCGCACGTCTCTTCGGAGCAGATCGCCACAACCATGGAGCAGATTGCTGCGGGGGCGACTGATCAGGCAATGAACAGCACAGAGTCCGTAGGGCTGATGGATAAACTGGCGGAGGATATCGGCACAGTGAGCAGCGATATGTCCGATGCGGGCAAAGTAGTCGCCGATACAATGGAGCTTAGCGAAAGAACACTTCTTTCCGTCCGTCTTCTCGATGACGCAGCTTCAGAAACCAGCCGGGTTTCAGAAGACATCGTAAAGGACATCAATCAGCTGAATGCCAGCATGAAAGAAATACGCAAAATAGTCAATGTAATTGTTAACATCGCGGATCAAACGAACCTGCTTTCTTTAAATGCGGCTATTGAAGCGGCAAGAGCCGGAGAGTCAGGCAGAGGCTTCGCCGTTGTAGCCGATGAGGTAAAAAAACTGGCGGAGCAATCCAAGGAGGCTTCTGTTATGATCAGCAATATTATCAATCATGTACAGAAAGAAACAGAGGTAACTGCAATATCTGCCGGTAAAGCCAAAACCATCGTACGCCAGCAGACGGATGTCGTTTTTGAGACCGGGGAAGCATTTAGAACCATTTTAGGTGCGATGGAAGGATTGTCCGGTCAAATGAAAAAAGTGGATGCTTCTACAACAGACATGCTGACCTCAATGGGAAAGGCCATGGGCTCCATCCAGGCCATATCAGCCGTGTCGGAGGAAACAGCTGCAACCGTGGAGGAGATATCCGCCAGCACACAGCAGCAAATGGCAGGCAGTGAGGAGCTAACAGCCCATGCTAAAACGCTGAATGAGCTGGCTGAAGAGCTGCGAATGGAAATATCGGCTTTCACCATAAAAGATGATCTCCTGTTGATCTAAGGATTTATGGCTGTAAAATCGTAACGAATTATTAAAAATCGTAATCAGGCATATCAAAGTGAATTATTTACAAAATATTGTTTACGCTGATGAGAAGAATCGTAAAAAAGTATGATATTTTCTTCAGCAAAATCGTAATAGGGTTCATTTTAAATAAAAAACCGATATGCAATAATTAAGGCAAGATTAAAGCGGTTTAAGATTTCTTTTCAAATCTATTCGGAGGTACATTAATGGATATTAAGGAAAAATTCATGCTAAACGGGAAAAAGGCATATGTGACCGGTGGAGCAAGAGGTATTGGAAAAAGTGTTTCCATTGCGCTGGCACAAGCCGGAGCAGACATTGCCATCGTCGACAGAGACATTGAAGAAGCAGAAAAAACCGCAAGAGAGCTGAAGGCTTTCGGAGTAAACACCATTGCGGTACAAACGGATGTAACCAGTCCTGAAGATGTGAACAACATGATTGATACCATTCTGAAAGCTTTTGGAACGATTGATATCGCGTTTAATAACGCGGGTATATGCATTAATGAAAAAGCTGAGGAAATGTCCTATGACGCCTGGAGAAAAGTTATCGACATCAATCTGACAGGGGTTTTTCTGACGTCACAGGCTGCAGGCCGGGTAATGATTAAAAACGGAAGGGGCTCCATCATCAATACGGCGTCCATGTCGGGGCATATTGTCAACTATCCGCAGCCGCAGTGTGCATACAATGCATCCAAAGCCGGCGTGATTATGCTGACGAAATCCCTTGCAGTGGAATGGGCTCCTTACAACGTACGCGTCAACAGCATCAGCCCCGGATACATCGCAACGGAAATGACGCTGAAGGCGACGGACTGGATACCCAGTTGGGTTGCCTCCACACCGGTCAGACGCATGGGTAATCCCGAAGAATTGCAGGGAGCCGTGGTTTATCTGGCCAGCGATGCCGCCACCTTTACCACCGGCACGGATATCGTCATAGACGGTGCGTTTACTTGTGTATAAGCATGGTTTTAAGGCGTAATCGCCTTAAGATAAATGAGGTTGCGTAATCGCAACGAATTATAAAATTTTTAGGAGGAAGAAGGATGAAAAGAACCATCTCAATCGCACTTGCAATGGTAATGTGTGTATCACTGCTTTTGACTGGCTGCGGTCAGCAAAACCAGGAGCCCGCACCAGCGGAAACCCAACCGGCTGCTACTACCACACAAGCTGACAACTCTGCTCCTGCAGCAAATGTAACAATTAACATCGCATTGGCAAACAACCCGATTTCTCAGGCAATGGAAAAAATCGCAAAAGAGAAGTATAAGGCAGACGGTGTAACAGTTAATATTGCTGTTCTTCCTGAAAATGACCTTCGCCAGAAGCTGCTTACAGAAGCTTCCACCGGTGGAACGACTTACGACATGTTCTATATCGGACCCTACGAAGCTTTCAACTGGGCAAAGAACGGCTGGCTGGAAAACCTGGAACCGTACTTCAGCAAGTTACCTGCTGACAAACAGGAATGGTATGACCGCAAAGACCTGATCCAGGGTATGGTGGGCTCCCTTTCCATCGACGGACAGGCGTACGCACTGCCTTTCTACGGTGAAAGCTCCTTCATTATGTACAACAAAGAGCTGTTTGCTGCAAAAGGCCTGACAATGCCTGATGAGCCTACATGGGATCAGATTTATGATCTGGCTGTCAAGATAAATGATCCTGCAAACGGAATCGTCGGTATGACCATGCGCGGTGCTCCAGGCTGGGGTATGAGCGGTGCTCCGTTCGTTACTATGATAAACGCGTTCGGCGGCCGTTTCTATGACATGGATTGGAACGCAACCGTTGATACACCTGAACAGAGGGCTGCTTGGGAAATGTACAAGAAGATCCTCCGTGACGCAGGTCAGAAGGATATTCTTTCCTACACCTACAATGAGTGCATAGCCCTTATGTCTTCCGGAAAATGCGGTATATACTATGATGCAACCTCAATCGCTCCTCCGCTGGAAGCCGAAGGATCGGCTATAAAAGGCAAGGTAGGATATGTTATGGCTCCTCACCAGAAGATGAAGACCAACACTTCATGGTTGTGGAACTGGGCAATGGGCATCAATCCGAAGACATCTGACGACAAGAAACAGGCTGTGTTCGATTTCATGCTCTGGGCGACTTCCAAAGATTATGTGAAGATGACAACCGAACTCGATCCTACTGGTTCCAGCACGCCTCCGGCATCCCGTTCCTCTACGTACACACTGGACGCATACAAGAATGCTCCATATGCTGCTGCAACACTGAGAACCCTGGAATCCACAGACTTTACAAAGCCGACTCTTGACCCGGTACCCTACGTTGGTCTGCAGTATGTTGCAATGCCGGAGTTCGCAGATTGGGGAACCAAGATGACCGAATACCTTGCAGCTTATGTAACAGACAAGATGACTCTTGACGAAGCAATCCAAAAGACCAATGATCTTTGCAACCAGGTTGCCAAGGACGGCGGTTACAAGTAAAAACCCGGAGCAAATCCGGTCAATAGTTAGATCCATATGCCATACTCCGCTCTAAACCGGCGGAGTATGGCGTATAAACCACCTGACATAGAGGTGTACAATTTCGCATATGTATTATCGTGTGCTGGGGAAGGGATACTATGAAAAAGAAAAATTTCGATGTACTGTATGTATTGCCCGCTATCATTATCGTGGCTGTCATGACGCAAGTTCCGTTTATTCTGACAGTAATATACTCTACATTAAGATGGAACCTGGCTCGTCCGGATCTGCCGATCAAATTCTCCGGCTTTAACAATTATATGTATTTTCTGAAGGAACCGGAGTTTTACGGCATTATCTGGCAAACCATATTACTAACTGTGGTAGCACTGGTGCTTTGCACATTCATTGGCTTCCTGGTATCCATTCTTCTCGACAATGTCATTCCTGGCATAAACATAGCAAGAACGCTGATACTCGGACCGTTTTTCGTTATGTCCACAGCCAGCGGCGTACTCTGGAAAACAACCATCTTGAATACCACCTTCGGCTGGTACGGAGTCGGAATGAAAGCACTTGGCTTTACGCCGGTCGATCTGCTGAGCTACTATCCGATACCGGTGATAGCCTGTCTGTTCGTCTGGCAGTGGATGCCGTTCTTTGTATTGATTATTCTGGCGGGCTTGCAGGGAATTTCCAGCGATGTGGTCGACAGTATGAAGGTGGACGGTACAAACTGGTTCCAGTCTACATTCCTGATTAAGCTGCCTATGATTTCCATCCATATAAGAGTTGCAATCATGCTTGGCTTGATTTTTATCGTGAAAGAATTCGGGTTGATACTGGTCACGACCGCAGGCGGACCGGGAACCCGTTCGTATACACTGCCATACGCCGTGTACATGCAGGTGTTCAGTGGCTCAAATGTTGGAAGGGCAGGCGCTTTGGCCACGATGACAGTACTCATCGTCCTGGTTTCGATCAACATACTGTACAAGTCCATTCAAAAGCGGTCTGCCGTGCAATAATCACAGGAGGTACATGGCTATGACAAAAACGCAGGTTCGTGAAATAAAGGAAGTACATCTTTCAATAAGAAATAAAGCAAGGTTAAAAACGACTGTTTTAACCGTTATCATATTCTCAGTCGCCATTGTCTATTTTTTCCCGATACTGTACATGTTTTTAACGGCGTTTAAAACGGAGTACCAGGCAGTACAGCCCTCGCTCTTCTTTTCACCTACCTTCGAAACCATTACAAAGGTTTTAAGTGACAAAAACATGTACGGGTATCTGGAGAACTCCATATTCCAGGTAGTCGTCGGTACGCTTGCCTGCCTCGCACTGGGTGTTCCTGCAGCGTTTATCCTCGTATTCGGCAAGTTTAAGAAGCCGGGCACGGGAGACAAGATCTATTTCTGGTTTATTACCACCATACTGCTTCCGCCGGTAGCGGTTCTGGTTCCGTTATATACCTGGTTTCAGAAGTTTGGGCTGAACAAGGTCCCAACCGGACTCCTGCTTGCATATATCGGCTTCCACGTTCCGATCGTAGTGTGGATGGTTTATTCCTTCTTTAAGGATGTGCCTGTGGAGCTGATGGAGGCTTCCAGCCTTGACGGCTGCAAGCGCTTCCAGCAGCTGATGCTGATTGCGCTGCCTCTGGCAAAAACGGGTATCATTGCTTCCGGACTGCTTGTAGCGGTATTTATATGGAATGAGTTCTTCCTGGGCTTCAACCTGACCAGCAATACAACCGCCACACTGCCGGTGTACCTGTCACGGTTCAGAGAGCAGCAGGGCATGTTTACCGCACAGCTTTGTGCATCTTCTGCGGTTGCGGTAGTACCTGCACTTATTTTCGGATGGCTGTCACAGAAATCATTGGTCAAAGGACTCACGATGGGGGCTGTCAAAGGCTAAACGATATGTTATAATGGCAAAACAGGCTCTTTTAATCGTGAAAAGCAGCAGAAATGACTACTACGAAGAGCATGAGGATGAAGCATGTCTTATTTAATGGGAATTGACCTGGGGACCTCCAGTGTAAAAACCGTTATCATGGATCTGGAAGGGAATATTGCCGGCCTGGGGCAAGAGGATTATGATGTACAAACTCCGTATCCGGGATATGCTGAGCAGGACATCGAACTGCTGTGGGAAGCTGCGGCACGAACGGTCAGACAGGCCATTATCCATGCAAATATCGACCCGAACGGCATAAAAAGCATCGGACTGTCCGGGCAGATGCATGGGCTGGTACTGCTGGACAGGCAGCTGAAGCCGGTCCGGCCTGCGATCATTTGGGCTGACCAGCGGACAAAACTGCAAATTGATGAGATTTACAGCATGGTCGGGATGGACGAGCTCCGCCGGACCACCTTGAATTCGCTGAGTACCGGCTTCTTCATTTGTTCCCTGTTATGGGTGCGGGATCACGAACCGGAGAATTACAAAAAGACATATAAAGCGGTACTTCCAAAGGACTATATACGCTACAGACTGTGCGGGGAGCTCGCCACCGATGTGACGGACGCCTCCTCCACATTGGCTTTTGATACGGCAAAAAGAACCTGGGCATTTGATATCATTGAAAAAATCGGCATACACAGATCGCTTTTCCCCGAGCATGGCGAAGCCTACCAGTCAGCCGGCCGGGTCACGGGGGAGTGCAGCGAAAAAACAGATCTCCGTACCGGTACAACTGTAGTGTACGGCGGCGGGGATTCCCTGATGCATTCCGTCGGAAACGGAATCATCAAACCGGGCGTCATATCTGTCAATATCGGCACGGCGGGACAACTGTCGAGTGCCGTCAACGCTCCCATTTATGATCGAGAATTTAGAACCAATACGTTTTGCCATGTGAAGGAAGATCTGTGGATTATCTTCGGAGGTCATCTGAATGGAGGCATTGTGCTGAAGTGGCTGCGGGACCGATATTTCCCGCATATGTCCTACAAGGAGTTCGACAGTGCTGCAGACGGTATTCCGGCCGGCAGCGAAGGGGCGCTGTTCCTGCCCTATCTTTCCGGCGAGCGTACACCGTATCACGATCCCAATGCAAAGGGTATCCTGTTCGGGATGACGCTGCGGCACGGTTACGGGCATATGATACGGGCCGTCATGGAAGGCGTTATCCTGTCCCTGAGGCTGAGTCTTGAAATTTTCAAGGAACTGGACATCCCCATCCGACAGGTGGTGGCTTCCGGCGGAGGCGCAAAGAGCGATGTCTGGCTCCGGATGCAGGCCGATATATTCAATACGGAAATCCATACCGTTTCGGGCAGGGAGGAAGCCTGTACAGGGGCGGCTATTGCGGCGGGAGTGGGTGCCGGCATTTATGGGTCCTTTGAAGAGGCCTGTTCGGTAATCGTAAAATACAACAGCAGTATAACGGTTCCGAAGCCTGAGAATGTCAAAATCTACGATGAGGCTTTTGAAAAATATAAAGCTTTGTATCTGAATAATAAAAGTCTGTTTTGACACCGCTTTATTGAAGACGGATATGTCTGAATAAGCGGGAATAAGAGAACAGGGTAAATGGTCAGTAAAATAATGTTTTGCGGAGGGGCGTATGAAGGCAGCAGTATATTATGGACGTCATGATCTCAGAGTCACAGAAGTAGACGAAGGACCGATTGGCGATAACCAGGTCCGGGTGAATGTAAAATATTGCGGAGTCTGCGGCACCGATATTCATATTTATGAAGGTGACGGAGGTTCCTCCGCGGTTGTTCCGCCGCTTGTCATAGGACACGAATTTTCCGGTGTCGTCCATGCGGTGGGCCGCAATGTAAAAAACTTCAAGGTCGGAGACAGGGTATCCGTCGATCCCAATGATATGTGCGGAGAATGTTATTTCTGCAGGAATGCACAGGCTCATTTCTGTACAAACTCAATCGGTATAGGAACCACCTATCCCGGCGGCTTTGCCGAATATGTAACAGTACGCGAAAAACAGGTCTTCAAAATACCGGACAGCCTGTCCTTCGAAACGGCTGCGCTGGTTGAAACGGTGTCCTGCTGCCTGCACGGGATCGACCTGTGCGGAATCAAAACCGGACAGACCGTGTTGATTATCGGGGCAGGACCCATCGGGCTCCTTATGCTGCAGCTTGCCGGAATGTCCGGAGCAGGCCGCATCATCGTATCGGAGATCGTACCTGAAAAACGTGAGCTTGCGCTGAAATATGGTGCGAATCTGGTGATTGATCCGGCTCATGAGGACATCGGTGCTGTTTTGCAAGCCAATGCCGTAAATATCGACTGCGTGATCGAATGCGCCGGAACGGTTAAAACCATCGAACAGGCCATCCGCTACGCCGGACGGGGTGCTACGGTTATGATGTTCGGACTGGTTGCTCCCGATGCGTCCGCGTCCTTCAAGCCATACGAGGTTTTCCAGAAAGAATTGAAGCTGACCTCCTCCTTTATCAACCCGTATACCTTTGACAGGGCAATAGAAGTTCTGTCGCTGGGCAAGGTAAAGACGGACGGTATCATAACGGATATTATCCCGCTGGAGGAAATCAACAAAGTGTTTGAGGACGCCAGCTTCAGACGCCGTGGTAAAATACTGATCAAAATATGAACTGCCGGTCCGGTGCAGCCGGACCGGTATACTATAAAAAGGCGGGGGAATTTTTGTCACTGGTAAAAATATTCAACAAGGGTTTCAATTACTCGCAGGATGGACCGGGCAACCGCCTGGTTTATCATTTGCAGGGCTGCAATATGAGGTGCGGCTGGTGTGCCAATCCCGAAGGATTGTTTTCGGACAACTGGAAGGAATATGACACCCGTTCTGTACTGGAGGAGATTGAAAGCTGCAAAGCGATGTTTTTCGACGGAGGCGGCGTGACCTTTACCGGCGGTGAACCCACAGTGCAGTTTGCAGCATTGAAGGAGCTGCTGGAGGGATCGGTTGCTTCCGGTGTGAATACGGCTATTGAGACCAATGCGACGCATAAGGACCTTGAGAAGCTTTTCCCATGGATTGACCACATTATTCTGGATTTCAAGTTTGCTGACGATGAAAGGCAAATCCGGTATACCGGTGTTTCCAACAAGCAGATCCGGGAAAATGTCAAAAAGGCTTTTGACACCGGGAAGCCTGTACTTGTCAGGATACCGGTCATCAATCACATCAACGCGGATGAAGCGGAGATATCTGAGATCATCAGATTTATGACTTCACTTCATACTGAAAATATTGAATTTGAATTGCTGCCCTATCATGAATACGGTAAGATAAAGTGGGAGAAATGCGGCAGAGACTATATTGTCAGGGATGGATTTATTGAGCCGGAATGGCTGAAGCACCTGGAGAAAATGTTCCGGGACAGTGGTCTGACGGTCAGGAGAACTTGAACTGCAAGGGAGGAATTCAAATGAGCATCCATGCAATTTACTCGAATGAAGAACTGAGCAGGCTGGCGAAAGACCGGTTTGCAGAGGAACGCGCAACAACACGGCTGGATGGCTGGTTCCTGATCCGTGAGATGGTAAGGGAATGCGATGCAAAATACAGCGAAGAGCCTGCCGGCATACGGGCAGCCAGGACGTTAAAGGACATATTGTCTTCTATTCCGCTGTCCATCGGCAGCCATCATGTGTTTGCAGGAACACAGGACGATGCGTTCGCCCGTTCCTACGCACTGATCAATCCGGCCTTTACTGTGGAGAGCTTTACAGGCTACTGCGACCCTACGGCTGTATTCAACGATATTACGCCGGACGGACAGATCACGCAGGAACGGATTGATTCCATCAGAGAGTATATGAACGGCACAGAATATGTCAAAAAGCTGGGCAAAGCCTATGAAATCGCAGGGGAATGCACCGGTGAAGGCATATTTTTTATTGAACAGGTTACAGGCCATCTTATTCCGGATATACGGATGATATTGTCCGAGGGCGTCGACGGAATAAAAGCAAGGATATTGAAAAATAAGGAACTGACGCGGGTAAAGGGGAAACGGGACTACTACGATGCCATGACCATCGCACTGGACGCATTGAAGGTGCTGACCGGAAGGTATGCGAGTCTGGCGGCGGAAAAGGCGGCGGCTGCGGAGGGCAGGGAAAGGGAAAAGCTGGAGTGGATGGCGAAAACGCTGAACAAGCTTCAAAGCGGCGGAGCGGAGAGCTTTTATGAAGCGGTGCAGCTTTTTATCCTTGTCTGGCAAACCATGTGTATTGAACAATCTCCAAATCCCTATGCCTTCTCGGTGGGCAATATTGACAGGATTCTGGAACCCTACCGTGAAATGGAGGGCCTCGGGCGCAGCGAAGCCGCTGCCTTGCTGAAGAGCTTTCTTGTGTTCTTTAACGTAGGCGACAGAAGCTGGGCCATATCTCAAAACCTGATGGTGGGCGGAAGGACGGAAAAAGGTGAAGACCTTACAAACCTCACAACCTATGCGGTTCTTGATGCATATTACGATATGAATCTGACCCAGCCCATCCTTTCTGTAAAATACCATAAAAATACACCGGAAGAGCTTCACCGTGAGCTGGGCCGGTTTTTCTTCACCCCCGGGGTCCTGACCCCATCATTGTTCAATGATGATTCCATGTTCAAGGTATTAAGGC
>JAEZMC010000159.1 GCA_023435805.1 Bacillota bacterium
ACGTAGTATATTCTACTATAGAGCCATCAGTTTGTCAACACTATGAGACCGCTATATTGCAGGTTTGACGAAAAAATAAATCCCAATTTGTCCAGTAAGCGTGCTCTTATTTCCATAATATCCCTGATTTTAACCAACAGATACAAAAGCTGCACGATGCCTGATATGGCAGTTTTAATCAAATCCTGCATGTTATGGCCCAGAATTCATTCAGGTGGGTAAGCAGATGGCAGACAGCATGTGAAGGAGCATTACAGGCTGTGAAGTAGCGATGCTGGAATGAGGTATCCTGGCACCATAGACTTCAGCATGGAGGCCGCAGGCGTTGCAGCATGAGCCATGGAAGGCGAAGGATCAGCATCCGCATGCAGCGAGTCATACTTCTATAGCATGTTACAGACGGGACTAGCTGCAGACATTTGCTTGCACTACCTGATCATTCGGGCGAACCATAAAACCAGTGAGCAACCCTACGATTACCCACTGGCCAAAAAATCTCATACACTTTATTTTACATATGCTTCACCCCAACTATTAACATTGAGTCAACAAAAAAGCCGGTGAGAAGCCTTATGAATACGCACCGGCTAAAAAATCTAAAGCACTTTATTTTACTTTAGCCCCACCCCAACTATTGACATAGAGCCACAAACAAAACCAGTGAGCAACCTTACGATTACCCACTGGCTAAAAAATCACAGACACTTTATTTTACTTGATCCCCACCCCAACTATTGACATGGAGCCGATATGGCAGATGTGCAGCTTGAAGACAGCAAATGTGTTCAGGACTTTAAAGCTTAATTACCTCAACGCCGCCCATATACTTTCTGAGAACCTCGGGAATCACCACTGAACCGTCCGCCTGCTGATACGTCTCCAGAATACAAGCTGTCGTTCTGCCCAACGCAACTCCGGAACCGTTAAGGGTATGCACCAGCTCCAGCTTTTCCTTCGGCCCCCTTCTGAATTTGATATCCGCCCTTCTTGCCTGGAAGGACTCAAAATTGCTGCAGGAGGATATTTCAACATATCGGTTGTAGCTTGGCATCCAAACTTCAAGGTCATAGGTCATAGCAGAAGAGAAGCCCAGATCACCGATACAGAGCTTCACCACCCTGTAAGGCAGACCCAGCAGCTGCAGCACTTCCTCTGCATCATTTGTAAGCTTTTCAAGTTCCTCGTAGGATGTTTCAGGGGTGGTAAGCTTGACGAGTTCCACCTTGTTGAATTGCTGCTGGCGGATCAAGCCTCTTGTATCACGTCCCGCCGAACCAGCCTCAGCCCTGAAGCATGCCGAATAGGCCGTATGTGAAATCGGCAGATCCTTCACATCGAGAACCTGTTCCCTATACATATTGGTTACAGGCACTTCCGCCGTCGGTATCATAAAGTACTCCGTATTTGCTACCTTGAATGCATCCTCTTCAAACTTGGGCAGCTGGCCTGTGCCCACCATACTGTTTCTGTGAACCATAAACGGCGGGAACACTTCCGTATAACCATGCTTTTGCGTGTGAAGATCCAGCATAAAGTTCATTAATGCCCGCTCAAGTCTTGCTCCAAGACCTTTGTAAAAAGTAAAGCGTGCCCCGGTAACTCTGGCGCCAGCCTCAAAATCAAGTATTCCGAGAGCTTCCCCAATATCCCAATGTGGCTTTGGTTCAAAATCAAAGCTTGCCGGAGTACCCCATTTTCTGATCTCCTGATTGTCCGTATCGCTGTCGCCCATAGGTACACTTTCATTCGGTACATTCGGTATAGTCAGTACAAGCGCTTCAATCTGATCATCCACTTCTTTGATTTGCTGGTCCAGTTCCTTAATTTGCTCTGAAAGAGCCTTCATCTCTTCCATTAACGGAGCTATATCCTTTCCATCCTTCTTATACTGCGGTATAAGCTTGGAATCGGAGTTCTGCTTACTTTTCAACTGCTCCGTTGTAAAAATGAGCTCCCTGCGTTTCGTATCAAGGGCCATAAATCCTTCCACGTTGAATTTGCCCTTGCTCTTGAGTAAAGCTCGCTGAAGAATATCAGGATTGCTACGCAATAATTTTATATCAAGCATTTTATCCACTCCTACCATTTAATCGCAGCTTTTCTGCAGTATTACAATTATAATACACAGTATGGCCTGTATCAAGGCTTCTACTGCTTATATTTTTCTATAAACCGTTTTGCGCTTTTTAAATATCTGCTTTCCGGGTAATTGCTTGTCAATTTGTTCATGTGTTCTACGGCAGATACAATATTACCGCTTTTCATCTCGGCATAAGCCAGGTAATATAGGCATTTGTCCGAATAGGTGGCACCAGGCGCATACTCTGATGAAAGCTGCAGCTTAACCGCAGCATCACTATATTTTGCCTTGTTATATAGAGAGAAGCCTTCGTCAAACAATAGCTTTCCCGCTTCACTATATACCTTTGACATCAATAGCTTATACGTATCGGCTGCCCTGGCATCAAGTCGTGACGAATCAATTTTTTTCATCATGCCGGCACACTCAATAATATTACCGTTGAGATATACTGAAAATGCCGTATGCAAAGCTTCCTCCACAGCACTTTTTTCCTGAAGCTCTTTATTTATACTGTCTTTTTCCTTTTCAAGCCCAAGTATGTCATCCTTCAATGCTACATTTTCCTCTTGGAGCTTCTTTATCTCTTCATTCAATTTGACGTTCATTTCCTGGGCACTGGAAAAGTTCTGACGGTACTCGTTGTTCTCCGTTTCTTTATGGCTTATTTGATTTTTATAATCATTCAGATTTCTATTCAGCTTGATCTGGCTATATGCAGTAAGAAGAAGCACTATAAAAGCACTTGTAAAAAGTATTACAGCATATACCCAAATTTTTGATTTTTTATTATCGTTCATATATATTCCTCATAATGACCACTATTCTGTATACTTGCTGGAAACATGCGTTTTCCTGGCGGTATCTATCGCCTTCAGTTCCTCTACTGAGAGTGCATATTTGGACTTTCCGCCCGATATCGGCTTTGCATAGGTGGAGGAACTGTCCCTTGAATACAGACTGCTGATTACAAGTCCATCATCGTTATTATTCAGCAGTGCAATTGAAAAGCTAAGGTCGCTGCCTACATTATCAAAGGCATTGTACCGGACCACACCGACCTTTTGCACGCAGTAATACATGCTTCCTTCTATTGCATTGATTTGGTATTCCAATTCCTTGTTCTTATCCATTATCCCATTTACTTTATCGATGCAATCCTCCAGCACATTTTCCAAACTGGCACAGCTTAACCCGTTCATGAACTTATTATATTTTATTTTTAACTTTTTTAGTTTTGATCTGTTTGATAGGTTCATTAGAAACAAAACAAGTAATATGAAGAAATTAACTCCGATCAGAATCAATACTTCCATTGAAATACCAAAAAAATCTTCCATGCCTATTCTCCTCACAAATCTCTACACAAATGTTCCATAAAATGTTTCACGTGAAACATTTTTTTCAACAAGCCGTTTATTACGTTCTATTTGCCCTTTTAACGGGTTTCACCCCTTCTTAAGGATATGATATTCCTATCCTTTAAAAAGCGTCTCTATTAGTCATTTAGGGGCTCACTATTTTTTGACATTTTTTCAACTATATTAATAATTCTGTCTAGCTCATCCATTGAGTAATATTCTATTAATATTTTACCGTTTTTCTTGTTATTCATGATCTTAACCTTTGTTCCGAATACTTCCCTGAATCTTTCTTCTATTGCCTGATATTCTACATCCTGCACATTTTTCTTTTTTATGCTTTTTGGCAGAGCTGTAAGCCTTTTAACCAGCAATTCTGTGTCCCGGACATTTAAGCCCTTTTTAATGATTTCCTCTACTGCTTTTAGCTGTACCGCCTTATCCTCGATTGACAACAACGCTCTTGCATGTCCGCTTGTAATATCTCCTGCAATAACCATTTTTTTAATTGTATCCTGCAATGAAAGCAATCTAATCGAATTGGCGATAGCCGGCCTGCTTTTACCGACTGTGACGGATATCTCCTCCTGGGTCATTCCATATTCGTCCATCAATTTTTCATACGCCTCAGCTTCTTCAATCGGATTTAAATCCTCACGCTGAAGGTTTTCAATTAATGCGATTTCCATTACCTGTTTGCTGGAAAGGTCCCTTATAATAACCGGTATGGTTTGCAGTCCGGCTAATCTGGATGCTCTCCAGCGTCTTTCGCCGGCTACAATTTTATATGTATTGCCATCCTTTTGAACAATCAATGGCTGAACAACACCGTGCTGCTTTATGGATTCAGCCAGCTGTGCCAGCTTTTCATCGTTGAAATGCTTCCTTGGCTGTCCTGCATTCGGTTCAATTTCATTGATCCTTAGTTCCTTCACACCTGAGATATCATCTGCTTCAGCAGTTGATATCAAGGCTCCAAGTCCTTTTCCAAGTCCCTTTTTCATTCTGTCAGCTATCCTCCCCGGAATAATCTATTACCTCTTGAGCCAGATCAAGATAACATTCTGCGCCCTTCGACTTTGGATCATATAAAATAATTGGCAGACCAAAGCTGGGTGCTTCGCTAAGACGTACATTTCTTGGAATAACAGTACGGTATACCTTGTTTCTGAAATGCTTCTTTACATCTTCCACAACCTGAATAGAAAGGTTTGTCCTTGCGTCGAACATCGTCAGCACGACTCCCTCTACATCCAATGATGGATTCAGATGCCTTTGAACCAGCTTTACTGTATTCATCAGCTGGCTTAAGCCTTCCAGCGCATAATACTCGCATTGTATCGGTACGAGAATGGTATCGGATGCGGTTAAAGCATTCAATGTAAGGAGGCCAAGCGACGGAGGGCAGTCAATAAGAATATAATCATACTTTTTTCTTATTTCTGCTATAGCAGCCTTCATTCTGGTTTCTCTGGATATAACGGATACCAGTTCTACTTCGGCTCCTACAAGCTGTATATTTGACGGGCATATATACAGGTTGTCGATGGCTGTTTTTAATAATGCATTTTCAATATTCTCATCATTAATCAATACTTCATATATTGACTTATCTATATTCTTTTTATCGATTCCAAGGCCGCTAGTTGTATTACCCTGCGGGTCGATATCAATAATAACCACCTTTTTGCCTTTATAGGCCAGGCAGGAACTGAGGTTTACTGCTGTCGTTGTCTTTCCAACTCCGCCTTTTTGGTTTGCAATAGCTATTACCTTGGCCAATCATTTCACTCCTTATATATTCTTAATGTGTACGATCCATTAAGCTTCGATGGTCCGTGCCGTCAGTCCGTTAAAATTCTTTACAGGAAGATACTAAGCTTTACTTATCATCTGCACCCAGGCATTTATGTTAATTGTAAAAAGTACCTTTGACTTCAATTATAGTTAACGTTCATAATCTGTCCGTTAAACATGCACTAATTATAACATAAAGTCATAATTTGTTACATCCTATATTTTGTTTATTGCTTGAAAGTACATATCTTTTAATATAAATATTTTCTTACAATGCTCGCAAACGGCTAAATACTGCATTCCAGATAATTGTTTCACGTGAAACATGGAATATTGGTTATCCATCTAAAATATAATGTACTATCTTCTTACATTTTTCAGGTGGTATTTTATGTGGAAAACAATTGGTACTGCATTTCTTCTGGTTTTTCTAGCAGAGTTGGGGGATAAAACACAGCTCTCCACCATGCTGCTTGCATCCAGATCCAATTCTATCTGGTTGGTTTTTGTAGGTTCTTCCTGCGCTCTTGTATTGTCATCACTTCTAGGGGTAGCCCTCGGCTCCTATATTAATAAGTATATTCCGGAATTGTACATCCAGATCGGATCCGGTGTGGCCTTCTTAATTGTAGGCGTCCTGCTGCTTTTCGGAAAATTGTAAAAAAAAGTAAGCCTTGCGGCTTACTCATAATACGAGGAGTTTTATATATCCAAATTTGTCACATACTTTGCGTTTACCTGTATAAACTCTTTTCTGGGCTCAACCTTGTCCCCCATCAGAATGGTAAATATCTCGTCGGCTGCCACTGCATCCTCCAACTCCACCTTCAGCATGGTCCTGGTTTCCGGATTCATGG
>JAEZMC010000193.1 GCA_023435805.1 Bacillota bacterium
CTGTTTATTTTGTCCATCAGGCTGTTGAAGCCATCTGCCAACATCCCGATTTCACCTTTTACATTCAGGTCGGCCCTCAGTTTTAAATTGCCGGATTTGATTTCTTTCATGACGGATACCAGCTTCATTACCGGTTTGGTGATCGTATAAGATATCAAATAGGAAGCGATAAATGCGCACAACAGGCAGGCGGCGCCAAATATGACAATGAGCTTTGTTATCCCCTTGTTTTCAATTGTAATTTCATTGAGGGGAATGACACTGATGATTTTCCAATTCAGCTTTTTAAATTCCTGAACGGTTACAAGGTCCTGACTGTCCTCAACTTTCCTGATAATGCTTCCGATCTCGGCGACCTCTTCCAAGCCATATTTCCCTAGATATCTTTGTTCATCAAACTTCTTGTACAATTCATTCTTGTCTTGGGTGGATATGATATTCTTATTATCATCTATAATAAAGAACTTGTCATTCTGATTTACAATGTTGTCCAGATAGATGGATGCTACGTCTTTTTCTCTTAAATAGAGGATCGCCGTTCCCAGAATATGCCCGGTATCCTTGCCTATGATGGTTTTTGCTATGGCAAATACATTATCCTCTCCAATGGTTTTGTATTTTATTTTAAACAATCCCGTCCATGTGGGTGTCCTGTTCTCATTGATGGTGTTGATCATGTCGGCGTCAAAAACGGAATCAATATTTGCATTGTCAACAAAACCGATATCAAAAGCCTTTCTTTCATGCGACAGGATGCTGGCTGCGGCGATATTGGTAATAGGCAGCACCACATTGCTTATGGCGGACGATAAAATTCTCTCCACCTCAATGCTGTCGACGGTATCCAATTCGTTATCGACCATTCTCTCCAACTGGATCTGCAATCTGCTGTCCATGGATAAAATCCTTACATAGTTTTCAGAATTGTTGGTCATGTTCAGGAGACTCTTATTGATCAGGGACAGTTCTCTTTCTGCATTTTTGGTTGCCTTGTCCAATACTGCCTGATTGGAAATATTGATGGTCAGGACGGTAAAAACAGATAAGGCGGCCAGCAGAATGCCTGCATTGAAAATGAAGATTTTTCTTTTCAATGGAGTATTTCTAAATAATGAAATGAAATACTGCACATAATTAAAATGTTTCATCAAATAATCCCACAAAATTCCCTTGCTCAAGGTAATATGACTGAAATAGCACCACTCATCAATGCACCCAAAAGCCTCATAATAGAATTATACCATGTTGGAAAGAAAAAGAAAAAGAATTCGCCAAAGGATAAAAGTTGCCGGCCTGCTCTGCCGGATGGCAGTGCAAGCCGGTCAACCATTGAATAGTATAAGCCGGTTCAAATTGGCTTCTTGCTGTACAGGCTTCTACTTCGTAATCTCCCCGTTCACATCCCAGATATCCTCCCAGCCTTTGGCGCCATCCCACAGGAACACCTGTCCCTTAATGAGACGGCAGTTTTTATCAGCCTGCTCCAGCTCTTTCATTTCTTCATCTGTCAGCAGATCTTCCACCGTGCAGCGGATGTTGCTGGCATATTCGTTGCGATGGATGGAGAATGGAATTGGCGTCTGCCCGCGCTGTACTGCCCATTTGATGCAAATGACGGCCGGGTGTACATTATGGGCTTTCGCAATCTTTACGACAATCGGGTCCTCGATATCAACCACATCATCCGGGGTCTTGTCCCTGTCGGGTCGGGTCGGTGAACCTATGGGACAGAAGCCGATGGGCTGTATTCCCATATCCTTGCAGAAATGATACAGTTCAGGCTGCTGGAAACAGGGGTGAAGCTCCATTTCATTTGCTGCAGGCATGATGGTGGCATCGCGTATGACCAGCTTGAGCTTTGGGATGGTCATATTGGAGGTGCCGATGTACCTTACGAGGCCTGCCTTAACCAGCCTCTCCATCTGGTACCAGGTTTCCATATATTCCTCATGAATATAGGGCCTTGCATCCTTGTTGTGGTAATCCGGCGGCGCACCCTTGGGGTGGAAGTTGGGGAAAGGCCAGTGTACAAAATAAAGGTCGATATAGTCCAGTCTCAGGTCCTTCAGCGTCTTTGCACATGAAAGCAGTACATCGCCCTTCCCGTGCATGTCGTTCCATACCTTCGAGGTGATAAAAAGCTCCTCCCTCTTGATACCGGATTTCATAATGTCTTCAAAAACTTCGCCGATCAGGTGTTCATTACCGTAAACGGAAGCGCAGTCAAACAATCTGAAGCCTACTTCTGCCGCACCTTTAACAGCGGCCGCGACTTGCTCTGCGGAAAAGCGGTCGGAACCAAAGGTACCCATTCCGATACCGGGCATTTTTCCTCCGCCGCGAAGTGTTCTTTGCGGAACCAATCTAGGGTCTGTTGCATCATTTTTATAGTTTTCCATAAAATAAATTCTCCTTATCGTTTATATTGAATTCCAATAACCCACTATATAACAACCTACTCCACTACCACGCCTTTTTTCAGGATAATATTGGCGTACAGCGCCGATTCTCCCGTTGCAACGATGGCGTAAGCCTTCTTTGCCCTTTCATAGAAGGCAAATCTCTCCATATTCTCGAATCGGTTATTTACCGGTTCATGCTTCTTTACAATATTCTTGTACTCGTCCCAAATCGGCGTTTTTACGGTATCCCCCGGCACGACCTGCATCAATATGGCCGGAGTCTCCACATACGGATCCAGCGGGAAAAATTTCAGTATGGCGTCAAGAATTTCCGGAATTCCATGGCCATCGCAACGTACCAATCTCTGAGCATAGGCTGCCGCCGGAAAATTGCCGTCCGACAGAACAAGCTCGTCTCCATGCCCCATTTCCATCATTATTTTTAAAAGCTCGGGGGGTATAATTGTCGGAATGCCTTTTAACATACACATCCATCCTTTCACATAATAAACTGCTGCTGATGTCCTTTATTGTACGGACCCGGTAATGACAATGCCGGTTACCGTTTTGTCCCGTAAAGGTACTCGTCAATGCAATTGACCACTCGGTCCTTGATCAGGCTTACCGGCTTGTTTTCAAGCAGTCCTTGCCGCACCTTCACATATTGCACAGGCATGTACTGGCTTAAAAGCGTCAGTGGTATTTTTACGGTGCTCAGGTTTTGTATCATCCTCTCCACCGCCTCCTTTACTTCAGGCACAGGCAGGTAGTATCTGCACCTGTCTGAAAAGCTGTACTTCCTGGCCAGCCTCAGCCTGCTTTCATCACCGTGATAATGCTTTTTCCAGTTGTCCGGATTTTTCAGCATGGCCTCCTCCAGCACTTCAATAAAGCCTGAAAGTCTTACATTATCCTTGCCCTTGAACAGCTCGTTTTCAATATGCGCCATGGCGAACAAGCCTTCTCTAAGTGCAAACGTAAGTGCCGGTCCTACCTTGAGAATAGCGATGCCGTCTTCTACCATTTCTCTAAAGGCCTCTGCCGTCTGATAATCCGTCGAATGGCCCTCGAACACAAGACCGGGATATTTCTTCAATGCGCTGCAAAGCTCTTTTGCAGCCTGCCGGTCATATTCGTGAATGCTCTCGTCGCCAAATTCCACGCCGGGCTGCACCACTACCGCAATAACATTATCCCATGCCGTAGAGAGACCATATTTCATAAATGCGTTTTTAAAGACCTCGACCGTCTCTTCAAAATCGGTCACCTTCGTAACCTGTATACCTTCCTCTTCCTCCTGACTGCCTCCGGGAATGGGTACTTCACTGCCGACGACATATACCGGATGCAGTGCAGCCGGTTCAAGTGCCTTCAGTTCCGAAAAAGCCTTTTCCGCCACTTCTGCCAGAACTGCGCCTCTTTCGGCGATTACAGCGGTGTCCAGCTTTTTGCCCGGGTCATCGCTGCCCAGATGCATGCTGGTATCAATATGGATCTTTGTAAAACCGGCCATGACAAACTGCCGGACAAGCTCCTTCGCCTCTTCCATCGCAGTGTCGGCGGGCTGTCCCTTCCAGGTCAGCGGCCCCAGGTGGTCGCCGCCAAGAATGACCTTATCTCTTGGGAACCCGGTCTTATCTGCTATGGAAAAGACAAAGTCCCTGAAGTCGGCCGGCTTCATTCCGGTATAACCGCCATACTGATTGACCTGGTTTGCAGTGGCCTCGATAAGTACCACATCATTATCCTGCCCGGCGCGTTCCATTGCCGCCTCGATAACCAGGTCGCTTGCACTGCAGGCAGAGTAAATTCCTGCAGGTGTTCCTTGCTTCTGCATTGCTACGATTTTCTTCATTGGGTGCATCTGTTTCATCTCTTTCATCTCTTCCACCTCTCCTATTCGTTCACCAGAAGCAGCTTTCCTTTTACTGCTCCGGGCGTTTTATACATCGCAAATGCTTCAGCGGCCTGTGACATGGGAAGCCTTCTGAATATCAGACTCTCATCAAATTTGAGATCTCCGGTACCGAAATAATGGGAGGTCAATTCCCATTCCCTTCCCGGGAACGGGGCGCTGTAGGACATCCACGAACCGGTCAGCCTGAATTCCTTCCTGTTCATGTTTTCAAAAAGCTTCGGAGTAAATACAAGATCCCTTGTGGGCGTTCCTACAAAACAGACGCTCGCCTTATTGCCGGCCAGCTCGAAGGCCAGTTTCATCGTTACATCCACTCCAGCAGTTTCAAATACAAAACCGAAGCCCTTGCCGTCAGTCATCTGGCTGACCGTATCCCTGAAGCCGGGCTCCAGCGTATTGACCGTTACATTTGTGCCAAGCTTTTCTGCAAGCGCCAGTCTGTCCTGATCAATGTCAAATACAAATACTCTCTTCGCTCCGAAAATTCTTGCCCATTGCGCTGCAAAAATCCCGATGGTACCGCCCCCGAGAATGGCCACATCCTCGCCGCCCCGGTACCCCGCACAGAAAAGTCCGTGCAGTGCTACGGTAGAAGGCTCGAAGAATGCACCCTGCTCATAGGATACCGTTTCGCTGAATTTGACAACGTTCCGCTCAGGAATGGCAATATAGTCTGAAAAGCTGCCCTGAACCCGGGAGCCGATAAAGCTATAATGCTTGCACTGTGAATAGCTGCCCTTCTGGCAGTCGTCACATTTAAAGCATGGGAGCAGCGGAACACCTGCTACTCTATCTCCGACTTTCAGACTGGAAACATCGCTTCCCAGCTCCGTTATGACACCCGAAAATTCATGCCCAAGCACAATGGGATAATAATGCGCGCCGTTGCGTAGAACCCTCGGGACATCGGAGCCGCATATACCGGCTGCCTTCACCTTCACCAAAACCTGGCCTGCTCCGACCTGCGGCGTTGGATACTCCTCATACCGCAAGTCCTCATTTGCGTGCAATACTGCTGCTTTCATGGATGAAACGCCTCCTGTCTCATATTTGCAGATTACTGATTTTCTGCATGGTGCCTTTTAATTTGTCATATATCTCCAGATATATCTCGTAATATTTCTTATAAACGGCATGCGCCTTCATATCCGGTTCATGCGTTCTGCCCATGCTGATTGTTCCGGTCACGGCTTCGCTGAAGCTTTTGTATGCACCCGTGCCTACTCCGGCCAGTATTGCTGCGCCTAATGTGGTTGCCGTATCGGAAGACGGAACACGGAAGACTTTTCCGGTAACATCGGCTTTGATCTGCGTCCAGAGACGACTGTTTGCCGCCCCGCCCATAGCATTGAGGATGTCTGTGTAAACGCCGCTTTCCTCCGCCGTTTTGATGTTATGAAGCAGCGAATAGGCACAGCCTTCCATCACGGCGCGTATCATATGGGCTCTGGTCTTGTCATATCCAAGGCCGAAAAATACACCTTTTGCATTTTTATCCCAGAGGGGCGACCTTTCACCTGACATGTAGGGAAGGAAGATCAGGCCTTCCGAGCCTGCTTGTATGCCGGCTGCTTCATCGTCCATGATTTTAAAGGCGCTCACTCCGGTAAGTTTTTCCTGTTCAGCCTCGCTGGCACCCAGCTGCTCACTGAACCATTTGATACTGCCGCCGCCTCCGACGGTACCGCCTTGCAGCAGCCATAATTCGGGCACAACATGCGGACTCAGTATAAGCTTCGGATGAGACAGGGCTCTATCCACACAAATGCTCATACCCCCTGCCTGCCCGCCTTGCTCCTGCGTTTGTCCGACTGCCGCCACTCCGGCGCCCAGCGTACCGCAGGCAGCATCCAAGCCTCCGGCGACAACAGGCGTTCCGGGCTTCAATCCTGTTGCAGCGGCGGCCTCACGTGTTACCTCCCCGATGACCTGATGGCAGGGGTATAAATCAGGAAGCAGTTCCCTGGCGATGCCAAATTCCTCGCACCGCGCATCATCATAAACTTCCTTCTCCATATTGAACATGTGCAGCCCATATCCCTGGGAAATGTCCTGAGTCATGGCGCCTGTGAGCTTATAGGCTATAAAGCTGTTGCTTTGCAGGAATTTGTAAGTATTCCGGTAGACTTCGGGCTTGTACTCCCGGAACCATAAAATCTTAGGAGTGGAATAAGTCGGTGCCAACGCGTTTCCGCTGATGCTGAAGATACGTTCAAAACCGATTTGTTCCGTTACTCTCGCGCATATTTCGGAAGCTCTTGTGTCCATCCAGATGGGTGTATTATGAAGAACCTTTCCGGACTTGTCCACCGGGATAGCCGACCAGCTCTGACCATCCAGGCCGATGCCGGCAATATCCTCCGCGCCGAACTTTCCTTCTCCGAGCACCTCTCTTATAGCTTGACTGACGCCCTCCCACCATTCCATCGGATTTTGCTCAACATATCCCGGTGCAGGGTAGTATACCGGGTATGAGCTGGAGGCTTGCGCAACCACTTTTCCTTGCAGGTCAAAAACCGCAGCCTTGCAGGCTGAAGTTCCGATATCGATTCCCAACAATAATTCTCCCATCTGCCTCTCCTCCATTTTTGCTCAGTTAAAAATTGAATGCCGTGCGCGCTTTCACTCAATATGCACTAAACGTTTCGCTCTTACCGGCAGGGTAGTTCGTACCATACCGGTTACACCAGTAACTCACGAACCGATTTGTTAAGCTGCAGTTCTGTTTTCAGCCTCAGCATAGCCGGGTAGTTGCTCATATCGCCTTTTAGTCTCTTCAGCAGTATGTTGGCCGCAGTCTCTCCTATCTGCTCCATCGGCTGTACAATAATAGACAGCGACGGCTTTACGATTTTCGCCATATGCAGGTTGTCAAAGCCGATAACCGACAGCTCGTCAGGTATTTTTACATTTCTTTCGTTAAGCGCCATGACTGCGCCAAGTGTCATCTCATAGTTGGTTACAAAAACGGCGCTCGGTGGATTTTCCATATCAAGCAGCTCGTTCAGCAGCCTGAATCCACTGTCACTTTCATAATCACCTTTCTTTATCAGGCTTTCATCTATTTTCATGGAGTAGTCCTCATGTACCCTGACATAGCCCTTCAGACGCTCACTGGCCGTGAAAATACTATCTGGCCCGCAGATAATGCCGATCCTTTTGTGGCCCTTGACAATCATATGTTCCACCGCATTGTATGAGGCATTGAGGTTGTCCACCAACACCGTATCACAGCTTACGCCCTCCAGCGCCCTGTCGACCAATACAACCGGCACATTTCTCGCAAGCAGGCTTTGTATATTCTGCGCATTGTTGCCGTGGGGGATGGTAATGATACCGTCAACCAGTTTATTCACCAGAAAGCTGAATTTTTCCCTTTCCAGCCTGGAATCATTTTTATAGTCGCATATGATGGTGCTGTATCCGTTCTGTATCAAAATATTCTCTATATTGGAAACGATGGTTGTGAAAAATATGTTTTTAAAGTCTGGAATGAGTACGCCAATGGTCATGGTCCTGTTCGTCTTCAGACCTCGCGCGATTTCGTTCACTTTAAAGTCGAGAGCTTTTATGGCCCCCTCTATCAGTATTCTATTGTTGTCAAGGACATTCCCGCCATTGATGTATTTCGATATGGTTGCAATGGAAAGGCCCGTATATTTTGCCACATCTTTTATAGTTGCTGCCATAAAGCTCCCTCACAATCGCGAAACGTTTAGCTCTTAAAAATATCATATCAATATAGACCTCCTCTGTCAATAATACAGATATTAAAAAACCACAGATAAAACGCAACACATCTTCGTAATCCTATACAATATTTCAAATATTATTCATTTATTTACATTTTTATGATATAATTTGATAGCGCACCGCATTCATATCCGAGACCTTGTAGGTCCATACTGTAATGTGAGGTTAACTATGCTTATCGATTCAGTGAAGATCAAAATGGCTGCCCGTGAACTGGGGGCTGACCTGTGCGGCATCGCACCGGCCGCAAGCTTTTACGATGCACCGGAAGGGCATCGGCCGCAGGATATATACAGCAAGTGTAAGGCTGTAGTGGTATTTGCCAGAAGGATGCCCCCGGAAGCCATGTTTGCGGAGAGCTGCATACCCTATACCAGCTTATGCGCGGTCACGCTGCAACAGGTCGACGAAATCGGCGTAAGGCTTTGTTCAGCGCTTGAACATATGGGCATGGGTGCAGTCCATGTTCCATCAGATGATCCCTATGATTACTGGGAAGACGAAAACCAATACGGCCGCGGCATCCTTTCCATGAGACACGCCGGTTATCTTGCCGGACTTGGAACGATCAGCCGGAATACACTTTTGACAAATATGAAGCTGGGTAATATAATTCAAATTGGTGCCATTCTTGTCGATACCGATCTGGAGCCGGATAAACCCGTTACGTACAACCTGTGCCCGGACAATTGCGATCTTTGCATACGCAGCTGTCCAACCGGGGCGCTGGATGGCATTGCTGTAAATCAAAAGCTTTGCAGGCCTCTGTCCTGTTACAGGAATGATAAAGGTTTTATACTAAAAAAATGTAATGTTTGCAGAAAAATATGCCCCAATTATGCAGGTGTGAAAATCAAATCTTTGCGGTAGAGGTATTCCCGGAACATGCTTTAGCGGGAATACGGCCGTTCACACAGCCTCATGATTCGCAGGGCCGAAAATGGAGAATATCAACATGAAGGTAGGTATAGGTCAGGATAGCCATCGGTTTGATTTTGAAGATAGAGAAAAGCAGCTGGTACTCGGCGGTGTTATTTTTGACGGTGAACCTCCGCTGAAAGGAAACAGCGATGCGGATGTAATACTTCATTCCATAACCAATGCCATATCCGGCGTTACATGTGTAAACATACTCGGTGAAATCAGTGATCAATTATGTCTGAAGCAAGGTATTACAGACAGCGGCGTATATCTTCGGGAGGCGTTGAAGCACCTGAAGGAATACAGAATCGTTCATTTGTCCTTGTCCATTGAATGTCTGAGGCCGAAAATCACACCGAGGCTGAATGATATCAGACAGAGTCTGTCCGCATTGCTGGACATTCCGGAAAACTGCATCGGTATTACTGCCACAACAGGCGAAGGCCTTACCCAGTTCGGGCAAGGCCTGGGGATCCAGGTGCTTAGCATTATTACGGTCATATGATACTCCGGAGCAGATATCAGCTCCGGAATAAAATTTTCTCCTTCTTGAACAATGTGGCCGCAAGCCATAATGTGATCGATACGAATACCACCGATGTCACCAGTGCAAGCAACAGGTAGGTATAGTTGACCAGCCCTCCCAGTATCATTTTAAAAGCAGCGATGGTATTTAGGACCGGCAGCACAAACATATAGCCTTGCATGTCGCCGGGCTGCAGAAAGATGGTGGCATAGCCGGGAATCATGGCTGCCAGCATCAGGAACGACATGTACGTTTGAGCTTCCTTGTAAGACTTTGCAAAAGCACTCAGAGCAATCTGAATACCGGAGAAGGTCATACCCAATGCAATCGTGATCGCCAGGGCCATGATCACCGCCAGCGGCTGTACCTGAAATCCCGCAATCTGTGAATCCATCCCCATTGTCAGCGTATTCGGATTGATAAAATAACCGATCGCCATCCCTGCAACGATAGCAATAACACTTACAAAGGAAAACAACGTAACCGCCAGGTATTTACCCATCAGCAGCGAGCCCCTGTTTGGCATAGTAGTAAGCAGCGGTTCAAAGGTGTTCCGCTCCTTTTCGCCTGCTACCAGATCGGTGGCAGCCGGTATTCCTCCGATGGATACCAGCATGCCGATCATCAACGGCAGCAGCATTAGAAGTATCATGTTGCTTCCGGCTTTATTCACGGATATGTTGCTGCGTTCTATTACGACAGGCTGCAGTATTTCTTCGTTCAGCCCCAGCGCAGCGATTCTTTCGCTGACAATTCCGGCCTTGAATGTGTTGATTGCCTCTGTGACAATATCCACGCTGGCCTGTGACTTTGTTTTTGACTCGTCATACCGCAATGTAATCCGGAAGGGTTTACCTTGTTTTAGCTTGGCGGAAAATCCCTCCTCAAAATCAAGGATACATCTGACCTGCTCGTTTTTCAAAGCTTCTTCAGGGTCGTTCGTCTCTACCAGCTTTAAGTTTGTATTGTCCTTTAAAAGTTTGTCCTGCACTAGTTGTCTAACCTCATCGGTATTGGAGGTCTGCGAGAGTGCGATTGTGACATTTTCACTCAGATCCTTTGTAAATTTTTCCGCACCGCCGCCCATGATGATATTGATCATTGGGATCAGCAGCATCGGGATGAGTATGCTTGTAATGATCGTACGCTTGTCACGGGTTAAATCCTTTACTTCTTTTTTAAAAACTATCCAGATATGCTTGAGTTTCATTTTGCACCTGCCAATCTGATGAAAATCTCTTCCAGATCATCATTGTTGTACTTCTCCTTAAGCTCCTCCGCGGACCCGATCTCCACCAATTTGCCCTTGTGTATGATACCGATCCGGTCACACAGCTTTTCGACTTCCTTCATGGTATGGCTTGAAAAAATAATTGTTTTGCCTTCACGCCTGCAACTAAGTATAAAATCATGTACTTCTCTGGCGGCGCCGACGTCAAGCCCGGAAGTGGGCTCGTCAAACAGCATGATATCCGGATTATGGATAATGGATCGGGCAAACGCCACCTTTTGCTTCATACCCTTTGAAAGCTTGGAGGCCCTTCTGTCCAAAAATTCCTGCATTCCGAAAGCCGCCGCCAGCCGCTGCGTTTTTTCCCGGATAGCCGATTTGTCCATTCCGTTCAGCTCACCGAAATATGCAATATTTTCTGCTGCCGTCAGTCTGTCATACAGACCGGTTTCTCCGCCGAACAGTATCCCGATATGAGCCCTTACCTTTTCCGGTTCTTTTATGATATTAAAACCGCCCAGCTCCGCATGGCCCGACGTTGGCTGCAGCATGGTGGCAAGCATGCGGAGCGTAGTGGTTTTTCCAGCTCCGTTTTCGCCCAGTAACCCAAAAATCTCACCTTTGTTGACTTCAAAGCTGATTTTATCGACCGCTGTGAAAGCGCCAAACTTTTTGACTAGTTCCTTAACCGCAATCATTGAATTAATCCTTTCATAGAAGTATTGATATATTAATGATATCATTATGATATCAGCTCGATACGCGCACGTCAAGCTGACTTGTAAAAATTATACACTTGGTGTGCTTCACGAATATCAGGCAAATCAGTCACATATTATTCTGCTGATCGCTTCTGCAATGGCCAGATCCTCTTTTGTTGTTATTTTAATATTA
>JAEZMC010000248.1 GCA_023435805.1 Bacillota bacterium
GCTCGCGGGCTTTACCGCCGGTAAGGAATTGCACCTCTCCCTGAAGAAACATCTATTAAGTTATACCGTAATATACCATCCAACGAACATCAAGTCAAGATTTTTTTCAGCTGGATTATCAACTTAAAATAGGATACCTCTGACCGATGCCTTACCGGCTTCGAGGCAGAACGGGCGGCGGGAGCTGACCAACAGGACTTCTGTTTCATCCTATCACAACCCCTCTCATTTATATGGGAGTTCACCTACCTGAGACCATGCCTTATAAAGAATAGTTTCATTATTGGCCTCCACCATCCGTAGGCTTTTATCAATTTTATCTGCAGGTTCCTTCATTTCTACTTCCTACCCCACCAATTTCTTCCTGAGCAGAAACAAAACAAAAAACAGCGCTGCGGCAATCATCACAATCGTTGCGCCTGTTGCAGTGTTCCAGTAATAGGACAGGATCAGTCCCGAAATGCCCGAGAACATCGAGACTCCTACCGACACTGCATGATACTGCCGCACATTCTGCGTCACATTCCTTGAAGCGGCCGCCGGCAGCACCAGTAAAGAATTGATGATCAACAGCCCCACCCACTGTATCGTAATGGTTACCACCACCGCAATGGCAACGGTAAACAGTATTTCAACCAAAAGGGTATTCATACCGCGGCTGGCTGCCAGCGATTGATTGATGCTGATCAGCAGTACACGGTTGAAGATGAGTATCCACAGAATGATGACCGCGATGAAGGCGATAAACAGCATCAGAAGCTCAAAGGGTGCAATACTGAGCAGGTCGCCTACAAGATAGGAGGAATACTGGCTGAACTTCCCTCCCGAGGTCATGATGACCAGGCCTATCGCAATGGCAGTAGAGGAGAAAACACCTATAATCGTATCCGTCGAGGCCCTGCTTTTATTTTTAATGATGGTTATGGAAACCGCAAAGAGAATGGAAAACAGGATAGCGCCCCAGATGGGCCTTATACCGCCAAGCAAGGCGCCAAGCGCTATGCCGGTGAAAGCGCCGTGGCCGATGGAATCAGAAAAAAACGCCATCCTGTTGCTGACCACCATCGTGCCGAGAAGGCCGAAAATCGGAGTCAGCAACAGCACCGCCAGCAGTGCATTCTTCATAAATATGTGACTCGTCCATTGAAAGGGGAGTACCAGGTCAACAATTCGGTACCAGAGCTCCAGCATCAGTTTGCCCCCCCTTCATCATTTCCGCTGCTATCCGTACTCTGCGGGCCGGAAAAAACAGAACCGTCCGAACCGGGTAGATAAAGAGGAATGCCAAAGGACTTCCTGGTGCGCTCGTCACTGAAGACCTGCGCCGGCGTACCGCTGCTGATCACCGTTTTGTTCAGCAGCACCACACGGTCGGCATATTTGGCCACCAACTCAAGGTCGTGGGATACCAGTATGATGGAGAGGTCATAATTCTGTCTCAGTTCGGAAACCGTATTGTAAAACAGTTCAAGTCCGCCCTGATCAATGCCTGAAACCGGCTCGTCGAGCAGCAGGAGGTTTGGTACGGGGTCCAGCGCCAGCGCCAGCAGCACCCTTTGCAGCTCTCCGCCTGAAAGTGCGCCAAGCCTGCGGTCGATAAGATGCTCCGCCTTTACTTTCGAAAGGCCCGCCTCAGCCCTTTTTTTCACACTGCCCGGTTTGAAAAGCCAGGCCGGCATTTTCGACCTGCAGGCAGTGAATAAATCCAGCACGCTGGTGGGCGTACCGGTATCAAAACTAAGCTGCTGCGGAACATAGCCTATTAACGGTTTGTCGCTGCGCGAGCCCTTTGAGTCCAGGTATTTCAGCTCTCCGGTATGCGGCACTTCGCCCAGCAGCGCTTTCAACAGCGTGCTTTTTCCGGCACCGTTAGGGCCTATGATGGCAGTCAGCTCACCACAGTGTATATGTATGTTTACATCCTGCAGGATGCGTACCGGCCCCTTTGCCACGCCAAAATTCTCAATTTTGGTACAGCACAGTCCGCAGCACTGCCCTTCGCATTTCAAATGTTCAAACCCCGCCATAATCAACCTCGATTCAAGCTTTACCGCTATTTAAGGATCAGTATGTACCCGCGGCCGGATCCACTCCCTTTTATACTTATTTCAGTGCTTCCAGCAGGACCTTTTTATTCTGTTCCATTGCCTCGATATAGGCGTCAAATGAATCAGGGCCGGCTTCACCTGTAACAACCGGATCCAATGTGTATACCTTCGCTCCCGTTTCACGCGCTATGGCGTCCGCCGCCTTGGAGGAGTACTGGGGCTCTGCGAACAACGCTTTTATGCCGGACTGTCTTACCGTATCGATAATGCCGGCCAGCTCCTTGGGCGTTGGCTCAGTGCCTGGTTCACGTTCCACTACTGCTGCAATATTCAGATCAAACTCCTGGGCAAAGTATGGAAACGCCTCATGGAATGTAATCATATCTCTGTTCTTCAGTGTGTCGATCGCTTCATGCATATCCTTTTTCAGAGCCTCGAGCTTTTGAACATAGGCAGCGGCATTTTCGGCATACCTTCCCGCGTTTGCTGCGTCGATGGCGGAAAGCTGCGAAGCGATGTTATTTACCTGTGTAACCGCATTGGTGACGCTTACCCATACATGGGCATTTTCTTCCCCCGTGTCATCCCTCAGTAATGGAATATCCTTGCTGGCCTCTACAATCTTCAGCTGTTTCTGCTGTTTGATCACGTCGTCCAGAAACGATTCCATCCCTGCTCCGTTAACTACAAACACATCTGCCTGCTCCAGCGTTTTCAGGTCCTCCGGCTTGAGTGTATAGTCATGGAGGCAGCCCGTCTGAGGCTTTGTCATGTTTTTCACCTCGATGCCGGGGATATCTCTGGCAACATTCACAACCGAAATATATATCGGATAAAAGGAAGTGACAATACTAAACGATTTACCGCCGTTCTGCAACGTACTTTGTGCTTTTTCTCCCTCTTCGCTGCGCGTTTCCCGCCCGCAGCCCGTTATGACAAAAACAGCTGTAAATATTACAGCCAGCAGCCATGTCATTCTTTTTCGCATAAGCATTCCTCCTGTCCTTACAGAATATACATAGCTTATCATAAGAAATTGCGTTAAAGCAAATAATAATTATTTGCATTTATATTATACGTAAAAAATGTCTGCACAAACAGGATATTTTATCAGATAGGCTTCATATCAATCCAATATTGATATGCCGCAGCCGATTCAACAGCCTATACGGTATTACAGCCGGACAGTCTTTCCGCTCCGGTTCCTATTTGATGTTTTCCAGCTCGTTTAATATCCGGTCGATCTGTTCATACGTGGCCCCCGCCTTTTTTGCCGCCAGCAGTTCCTCACGTGAAAGCGCATATTGCTTTGTATCATAGTATATGATTCCCAGAATATAATGACCGTTGATCGGATCGATTTCCACCAGTTCCTTCGCATGTGCTTCCGCCTCGTCATATTTCTGGCTTAATGCCTCCGCTTTTGCCAATGCCCATAACACTGCGGCCTTTATACGCGTATCCGGATTCAGACCCAGAATTTCTTCAGCTTTGGTTTCCACTTCGCCCCAGTTTTGCATCCTGTCAAATGTTTCGAGTTCGGTGACCTTGGCCGTGATTTGGTTCTGTTTGTTGTTAAAACCGTAAAACAACCCGCCAAGCGCAATGGCAAGGGTCAGTACAAGATACAGAAGCCGGTTGAAATACCAGCGCGTTTTTTTGGGCTCCGCAACAAGGCCGGAAGCCAGAAAACCGCCGATCAGGCCGCCGATGTGGGCGTAATTGTCAATGCCTGAATTTGAAAATCCATAGGCAAGATTGATGAATATCATAATCAAAACATTGTAGCCAAAGGTTGCTTTAAATAATGCCGGCTTCTCAAGTCCAAAATAAAGCAGCGCCCCCAGCAGGCCAAATATGGCTCCGGAGGCTCCCACACCCGCATTCGGCGAAAAAATAAAGCTCAGGATATTGCCCATTATTCCGGCTGTAAAGTAAACCACAAAAAACCTGAAACGGCCGAACATCTTCTCCACAAGCGGCCCTACCGCATACAATGAATAGCAGTTGATGAGCAGGTGCATCACGTTTGCATGAAGGAAAATGGGCGTTACAAACCTCCAGTACTCACCGGAGAGGATCCTGGCATTCACCTTTGCGCCGAAAGTCATCAACTGCTCGCTGTAGCCGGTGCCTGACAAAGTGGAGTACAAATATAGCAAAACGCCGACCAGTATGTTGATACCGATTAATACATATGCCAATACAGGTGATTCGACCTTGAATTCCATCCTGTATTCACTGGCCATTTTGCTCACCAGCTCATGAATATCCGAGGGTTCAACCTCCTGCGCGGGCTTGGCATCCATAACTTCACGCAGTGTTCCGGCAAGACCCAGGTCCGTCGCAGGCGCAGTAAAATGCTTTTGTATGGTTCCCGACGTCAGCTGGACACTGATGCATTTCAGGAATTTCTTTTCCGGCGCGTTTTGAAACTGGCCGGAATGGAGGATATCCAGTTTTGTCTGATCGGCGTCGCCCTCAAATAGCAGAACCTCCATCACATGATAAGCTGTTCTGACCTTCAGGTTGGAGAGCAGCTCCCTGTTCTGCTGCAGCCTGGCTGCAATCTCCGCACCGGTCAGTCTGTCGCCGTCCAGAAGCTCAGCAATAACAAACCCGCCAAACGACTTTTTTGTCAGAATCACAACCGGCCTGTCAAAGTCCAGGCCGCCCTCAGCATCCTTTAACGGCATGTAGCCTTTGCGCCCGATCATATGATGTAGTAACGAGTATTTGTATGTGCTTTTCACCTTGTGTCTCCCAACTATATTGCTTTTACTATTATGATTCTACCAACATTACACTCTTATTAAAAATTTATATATCGTAGTATGGTGAAACTCCTGTCCCGCTTTCAGTATTGGCGACGGAAAATGCTTGTGCTTCATTGCATTCGGGAAATATTGGGTTTCGAGACACAAGCCCTGCCTTTTATTATAGATTGCCCCGCCTTTGCCGATCTCATTTCCGTCAAGAAAATT
>JAEZMC010000259.1 GCA_023435805.1 Bacillota bacterium
AGGTGCATACGAAGCCCCGGAGCCGCATTCACTTCGATAACGGCACCGCTTCTGTCCGTAAGGGGCTCCGAGATATCCTCACAGGTGATATCGATGCCTGCGACATCGAGACCAAGCAGTTCAGCTGCTCTGACTGCCAGCTGCGCGTTGTGCGGATGCACCTCCGATGTACAATCTCTTGCAGTTCCGCCGGTGCTTAAATTTCCGTTATAGCGAAGAAGTATCCTTTTGCCGGGAGCCGGTATGCTGTTTTCATGATAGCCTTGCTTTAAAAGCACCTGCCCGGACATATCATCAAGTTTTATTTTCGTTAGGGGCTTTTCATGGTCGGTTCCACGAAGCGGATTATTATTTTCCATATCCACCAGCTGTCTTATAGTGTGTACGCCATCCCCCACCACTTCCGGCGACATTCTTTCCGCGGCAGCAACCATTTTGCCACCCACAGCAAGAAGCCTGAAATCCCTTCCGGATATATGTTTTTCAACGATAACCGCCCGGCTGTAACGGACAGCTGCCTGAAAGGCAGTCGCGAGCTCCCTGCTGTCGGAAATGTCAATGAACACACCTTTCCCCTGGTTTGCATCAAACGGTTTGATGACCACCGGATAGCCGATTATCGACGCTGCAGCTTGTGCGGCTCTGGCCGTATACGCAATATCTCCGTATGGAACCGGGATACCTGCATCAGCCAGTATTTTTTTTGTCAGATGCTTGTTGCTTGCAATATCTACTGCAATGCAATTCGGCCGGTCCGTCAGTGAAGCCTCCATAAAATGGCTGTATTTCCCGTTTCCGAGCTGCAGTATGCTTGAGTTGTCCAGGCAATTAACCGATATGTTTCTTCTTTTCGCCTCATCATAAATAGCTCTTGTACTGGGTCCCAGATCCGTCTCCGCCGCTGTTTTCGCAAGATGCCGCATGATTCCGTCCATTTCCGGCATGTTTCCTGCAACAAGCATGTTCACCATATCCACAGCAGCCAGCAAACATTCTATTGCATATTTTTCATTTTTAAACTCGAACGCCATATAATAGACTGAAGGCTTTTCCAACTCCTGCTGCCTGCTCCTGCCGTAGTGCACATCATATCCCATCAAGTTCTGAAGCTCAAGTACCATGTGTTCCGTAACATGAGTCAGGTAGGTGCCTTCCTCCAGCCTTACCAAAAAGCCTCCTTCAAAACCCAATGAACAGTAATGCCGACGTAAGCCCGGCAGCAATTGGAGCAGCCGCTCGTTGAATTGATCAATCAAACGGGTAGGTGTGTCATATAGTTCCCCGATATCCACCACCACCTTGATAACAGGTCTGTGGCTGTATATGTTTCTTCCTCTGAATGGTTGAATATTTAAAATATCCACAAAATTTCCTCCATAAGTTACTGTAATAAGTCCAAACGGTATCGAGCACCACTCTCTATCTCCTGATTGGATGCAATGATACCGGTCTGATTGGATTTATTGCGCAATAACCATTAGTGAAGCCTGATGACTTCCCGGGACGTCATATTATAGCCGTATCCGGCAGGCAGTACATGCAGAGTGATATTTGCAATGGCTAGGTTTTCATCCGGCATCAGCTCCGAAACATTTGAGCTTTTAATATGCCTGCCGTCCACCACTGTAACGGAATTGCTCCCGATTACTTCAAAATGGGCATCCGGAAACACATGAATTGCAGTATCCTCATCAATACCAATCCCCAGAATCGACGGGTTCTCAGCAACACCGCACAGGAGCCGACCAATCCGCCCTCTCTGGTGGAAGTGTTGGTCAATCAGCGCCACATCAAGCAGCCCAAGCCCCGGTGCCATTTTCAACGTGCATTTTCTGGCCGGATCGTTATCATTGCCGTCAACAATCATCGTCCTGCTCATAGCTGAAGCACCGGCACTGGTGCCGGCAATAACCGCACCTGCTCCATATGCATCCTGCAGTGCGGAACAAACCCTTGTGCCTCCAAGAATGCTTGTTATCCTGAGCTGGTCGCCGCCGGTAAAAAAGATACCTGTCGATTTGGAAATGAGTGATGTATTTTTCTCCAGATCTGCATCATCTCGTGAATTGATGTCCAGAATATTCGTATCCATTGCTCCTAATCTTGCAAATACTGCTTTGTATTGATTACCAGCCTCCAGTGGCTTCTCGGTCGCTGTTGTGATAATGGTAAGCTTTGATGCTGCCTCGCCTGCAATGGATATAAACGCCTTCAGTATTTTGCTCTCACCTGTTTTATCTTCAGCACCGCCTATAATGATTAAATTGCCCATATTCATCCGATCACCATATTCTCTGTACATATATTTGAGCGCTGCTCATATGCCCAATGCATGCCTCAGATAATTATAAAATACACCGCTGAATGTCAATCCGACTGCCATCAGAAGGATGCTTGCCACAATCAGCGGCATTCCTGCCTTGCCTCCGTTTTTTCCGACAATAATGCCCATGATGACGCCTATGACACCGAAAATGAAAGGATATCTTATCAGTGAAACGATTGCGGCAATCCAGCCCACAACAAGAAAAAATCCGCTGTCTCTGCCCTTTACTCTGCTAATACTGCCGTTTTGATTCACTCTATCCATACAATCACCTCTCTAATATTAATGTCCCTTACTGGCTGCAGGTATACACCTGTTAGATAATGTCATAAACAATCCTCGCGGATTGGCTTTCCATCTTTCACCAGAACGCGCCCCCGTGCCAGCAGCATATCCAATAATAAAGTCTTGCTGTCAAGTATCATGATATCCGCATCGCTTCCGACTTCAATACGGCCTTTTACCGGGTTGAGCTTCAATACTTCCGCAACATTTGAAGTAACCGTTTTCAAAGCGGTCTCAAGCGGAATACCTTTTTCCCGCACTGCCGCCCTAAAATCTTCAAAAAGCGACATCACTCTTCCGGTCTGCATATGTGAAGATCCTGCCCCGCTTCCGTTTCCATCGGATGATACGGTCACCCGCTCCAGTCCCTTACCGTACAACAATAGCTGCTTCAGACATTCGGGGACACTGAGTCCAGTCTCGGTATTTTCACCTGCCGTAAGGTCAATCCTCCCTCCGTTAACCCAGTACTGAACGGCCTGTTTAAAAAGTGCACGGCTCCTGTTCAGATGTGTCGGCACAAACATGGATACCGGGAAATCCGAACTCTCCAACAGATCCATTAAAGGTCCTAACCCTTCTTTTCCTTCACCCACATGCAAATGCATCACGCCGGCCTTTTTCCCCAGCATGCCCCCTGTTAACACCTGGTGTGCCAGCTTCTTCAACTCCTGCTGTGATGGATGGGACGAACGGTGGTCTGAAATAGCAATTTCGCCGGCCCCTATAACTTTATCGATTAGAGACAGGTCTGTTAAAACACTTCCGGTCAATGTTACCGGAGGTAAACCGTAATTCCCTGAATATATGTAGGCAGTTAAACCCTCTGCCTCCAATGAGCGCGCCTTCATCAACAACCCCTGCATGCTTTTGCCGACAGCATCCGCTCCCAGCAGACCTACTGCTGTTGTTACTCCTGCGGATATCAGAGCTGAAGCAGCTATGGGATCAATGCTGCTTTCCGGTCCCTGCTCCCCGCCTCCGCCCGTTATATGCACGTGCTGGTCCAGGATGCCCGGACAAGCAATTTTACCGTGACATTCGATCATTTCCAGCCCGGGCAGCTTTATTTGGTCGATAGCGGGTGATATCTGAACAATTTTGTCCAGAGCAATAAAAATATCACAACTTCCAAGGTAATCGGGAGCGTAGCATTCTGCGTGCTTCAACAGTTTAAACATGAAAACCTCTCTCATACGCCGGAAATATTTTTCGATATAATATTTTTGCCTTTAATACAATTGATATACATTGTTTACTGCAACTGCAGGCTTTTCAACTGATGCATTATCGTGCCGACAACTATAAATTCCATTTTTTCTATATTCTGATTTGATTAAATAACACAACTCTGTTAAACTATTAGATATTATGTAAAGTAATAATTAATAAAGGGTGATCAAATGTCGTTTAATTTCAGCAGCTTAACAGCAAAGCAAAAAAAAGTGTATTCAGTAATCGAAACCTATATCAAGCTGAAGGGTATACCCCCAACAGTCAGGGAAATAGGTGAAATGGTAGGAGAAAAGACTCCGGGTGCGGTTCAGGGTATTTTAAACAGGCTGGAACAAAAAGGTGTTATCAAAAGACAGCTTGGAGCAGCAAGATCCATACAACTGGTGTCGGCAGATAGTCAGATGTATGCGGATGCTGTGTATGTACCTGAAATCAAGAAAATCAGTCAGAGAAATGTTGATAATCTGACCAATATCTACAATATTGAAAAATACCACCCCGTATCCCCGGACGCAATTTCAAAGGATGGTAATTATCTTCTTTTGAACTGCCCGGCTGATGGTCTTTCTGACAGTGGCTTCGGACCAAATGACATGATTTTTGTCAACACAAATGCGGAGTTAAAGCCCGGAGATGTTGTACTGGTATTTTATGAGTCACGTTCCCTGCTCCGATACTATTATCCGCAGAATGACGGAACCATCACGCTCAAGGCAGATAACAGCATTATTGAAAAAGAGAACTTCACAAACGACGAGCTTAAAATCATTGGCAGGGTAGACTGCAGACATACGAAGCTATTTTGTAATTCATAACACTCGGCAATTTGTGGGGCGCCAGCCCCTTATTTTTTTGCAAAATTTTCGTTGGTTCCATCTTTTAATGAAATCGAACCCCGCGTCAATAATGGACTTCATAAAAAAAAGAGGCCGCATTGCAACGGCCTCTTTTCTACTGTAGTTCCTATTCGAAGTAAGCAGTATCCAGGTAGTAAACTCCTCCGGGATGAATATAATTGCCCTTCAGGTTTTTGGGTTCCATAATGGTCTTGGTGTAGAAGTATATGGGCAGTACAGGCATTTCTTCCAGGAATAATTTTTCTGCTTTGTGCATAGCGTCAAATCTGACCTTCTGATCTCCTGAAGTCATGACTGTTTTAATAAGTGCGTTATATTCTGCATTATCCCATCCGGTGTTGTTGTTACCGCTATTCGGCAGCCACATATCCAACATTGTCAGAGGATCTGCATAGTCACCGCCCCAGCCATCTCTGCAGAAGTGGAAATTGCCCTTGTTTCTTTCTTCAACGAATACGCCCCATTCCATATTGGACAGCTTGATTGTAACGCCGAGGGTGTTCTTAAGCTGTTCCTGTACGGCTTCGGCAATTTTCTTGTGACCTTCGCTTGTGTTGTAGATGAATTCAATTTCCGGCAAGCCCTTTCCATCCGGATAACCTGCTTCTGCAAGCAATTTCTTTGCTTCAGCTATGCTCGCATCGTCAGCAGTCGGATTCAGATACTGTGTCGGATCGCCATCTCTGAAATCTTTTCCGGTAGTAGGATCCACAAATCCATACGGTACCCATCCGATTGCAGGCTTCTGGTTAGCCATGGTGACCTTGTCAATAATGTACTGTCTGTCGATTGCCAATGCAAAGGCTCTTCTAACCTTCGGGTTGTCGAAAGGTGCCTTCTTCGTATTGAAATCATAGAAATATGTTGCAAGGTCAGGATAAATCTTGGCTTTTTCTTCCTGAACAAGCCTTGGAATTTCTGTAGAAGGCATATGTGCATAGTTCAGATCGATATCTCCGGCCTCAGTTGCACTAAGTGCGGCATTATCATCATCCATCAACTTGAAATGAATGGTGTCGATCTTAACGCGCTGTTTATCCCAGTAATTGTCATTCTTGACAACTTCGATCTCATCGTTGTGCTTCCATTCCTTCAGAAGGTATGGACCGTTTGTAAGATAAGTCTCGGGAGACTGGGTCCAGGCATCGCCGTTCTTTTCAATCGTATCCTGCCTCAGAGGCTTATAGGTCTGGTGAACCGCACAAAGTTCAATAAAGAAGGATGTGGGTGCTATGAGCTGAACTTCCAATGTCTTGTCGTCAAGTGCCTTTACACCGACTTTGTCGGCGAGCGCTTTAATATCTGTATCTTCCTGTGTTTTTTCAGCTTCTGTCGCATTTTCTTTCAGAGAATAAGTATTGAGCTCCTGTCCGCCTGAAATGCAGTAAAGGATGTACGCATACGGAGAAGCAGTTCTGGGGTCAAGGTTTCTCTTCCATGCATACTCAAAATCCTTTGCAGTTACCTTCTGACCATCTGACCAAACGGCATTGTCTCTGAGATGGAAGGTATACTTGGTTAAATCCGTGGAAACATCCCAGCTCTCAGCCACGCCAGGTACAAATTTGCCATGGTCATTGTTTACCAGACCTTCGAAAAGGTGCACCACATAAGTAGCACCATCAACAGTCTGCATCAGACCAGGGTCCATGGTGTTCGGTTCGGAACCAAACAAAGCAACGATGGAATCCTTTGAGCTTTTTGTTCCGTTGTCGGCTGCTTGTGTGCTGTCACCTGAAGCTGCGGTGGTTGTGCTGGTGTCGGTGCCGTTCTGCGCATTATCTGATCCGCAGCCTGCGAATACCGAAACAGCCAATACAGCTATTAACAGCAGTGCAATTAGTCTCTTTTTCATTTTTATTACCTCCTATCTTTTATATAAACGGACTATAATCCGCTTATTGCGATGTTAGATGGCATGCACAGAAGTGTCCCGGGGAAATCTCCTCAAAAGCTGGTTCAATTTCCTCGCATATCTTCATTGCATACCTGCACCTTGTCCTAAATCTGCAACCGGATGGAGGATTGATAGGACTTGGTACATCTCCTTCCAATATAATCCTCTCCTTTTGCCTGCTGGCGGCCGGATCGGCAATGGGTATAGCTGACAGCAGTGCCTGTGTGTAAGGGTGAGTCGGGTTTTTATATAACTCGGCACTTTCGGCTAACTCTATTAATTTACCCAAATACATGACTCCTACACGATTACTTATATGCTTTACCATGGAAAGATCATGAGCGATAAACAGGTAAGTCAGTCCCAGCTCTGATTGCAGGTCCTCCAGCATATTCACAATCTGTGCCTGTATGGAAACATCCAACGCTGAAATCGGCTCATCACACACAATAAACTCGGGCTGAACAGCCAAAGCACGCGCAATTCCGATTCTCTGCCGCTGCCCGCCGCTGAATTCATGCGGGTATCGGTTTGACTGCTCCTTATTCAAACCTACCATATCTAAAAGTTTATATATTTTGTCCTTCCTGTCGCTGCCTTTTTCCAGACCATGTATATCCATCGGCTCTCCGACGATATCTGCAACAGTCATCCTGGGATCAAGAGATGCATATGGATCCTGGAAGATCATTTGCATTTTTTTACGGTAAGGCTTCATCTGCGTCTTTGTAATATCCTGCCCGTCAAAAATGATCTGGCCTTTTGTAGGTTCAAAAAGCCTTATGATCGTTCTTCCTGTAGTTGTTTTTCCACATCCGCTCTCGCCGACCAGGCCGAGTGTTTCACCTTTTTTTATAATGAAGCTCACATCGTCCACTGCTTTTACTATTCCACGGTTGCCACCTATGATGCCTTTTTTTACAGAGAAGAACTTTGTGAGGTTTTTAACTTCCAGGAGTACTTTTTCGCTCATGCCCCAACACCTTCTCTCTCTTTGTATATAAGCCAGCATGCCGCTCCATGGCCATCACTTATTTCAGTATAATCAGGCTTCTGAACATTGCATATCTCCATGGCGTGAGGACATCTTTTTACAAACGGGCAGCCTGCCGGAGGATTCAGCATATCCGGCGGTTGCCCTTCAATGGGCTTAAGCCTCTCCTTGCCCATGTTGGCACGGGGTATGGATTTCAGAAGCCCCATTGTATACGGGTGGGCTGTTTTGTAAAAAATATCATCGAGCCTGCCTTGTTCTACAATGATTCCGCCGTACATGACAATAACTCTTTCACATATGTCGGCAACAAGGCCAAGATCATGTGTGATAAGAATGATTGACATTCCAAGCCGGCCCATCAATTCTTTCATCAATTCAATAATCTGGGACTGAATGGTAACATCCAGTGCCGTCGTCGGTTCATCGGCTATCAGCAGCTTTGGCTCACAGGACAGCGCCATTGCAATCATCACTCTTTGCCGCATACCGCCGCTGAATTCGTGAGGGTATTGATCCATACGTTTCTCAGGGCTGGGGATCCCAACCAGCCTCAGCATTTCAATTGCCCTTTCCCTGGCTTGCTTTTTGGGCATCTTTCTATTATGCCTTTTAATTGCTTCAATCAATTGCGTACCGATCTTGAATACCGGATTGAGAGATGTCATAGGATCCTGAAAAATCATTCCTATATCATTTCCCCTAATATTCTGCATCTGTTCCTGGCTAAGCTTCACCAGGTCACGTCCGTCAAATAGGATCTGACCGCTTTCGATTATCCCATTATCGGATAGGAGCTTCATGATGGAAAGCATCGTTACGCTCTTTCCGCTTCCTGACTCACCAACAATTCCGACTGCTTCCTTGTCGGCTACGGTAAATGAAATATCGTTAATGGCCGATACTGTGCCTGCATACGTTTTAAATATTGTTCTAAGATTTTTTACTTCCAACAGATTGCCCATCATCGTCCACCCTTCTATTTTCTCATCCTGGGATCCAATGCGTCTCGAAGCCCGTCACCAAAAAGATTAAAAGCGAGTATGGTTATACTTATGGCAGCGCACGGGAACAACAGTAAATAAAAATATGATCTGAAACCGCTTAATGCGTCCGATGCAAGTCCGCCCCAGCTTGGAACGGGTGCATCAACCCCGAGTCCTATGAAACTCAGGAAGGATTCTGTGAATATTGCATCAGGTATGAGCAGCATGGTCGTTACAATTATCGGACCTATACAGTTTGGAATCAGATGCCTGAGCAGTGTACGTATATTACTGGCGCCAAGTGTTTTTGCCGCAGTGATATACTCCTGTTCCTTCAAGCTCAGTATCTGCCCTCTGACAATTCTGGCCATAACTACCCAGTAAGAAAGACCTATCGCCAGATATATACTTATCAAGCCCGAACCGGCGGCTTTTAAAGGAGCAAAAAACTGGAGCTCGAAAAGGTCTTTAAAACTTTCCTTAAATGCAACACTTAAAAGAATGACATATAACATAGTCGGTATACTATAGATGATATCAATAATTCTCATCATAATATTGTCGACTTTACCTCCGATGAAACCGGCAATACCGCCGTACAGAACACCAATCGTCAGGTTGATCAGACAGGCTACGAAACCAACGCTGAGAGAAATTCTTGCACCGTATAGTATCCTCACAAGCATATCCCTGCCGAGGCTATCTGTTCCGAAAGGATGCTTCAGACTGGGCCATAGATTTTCCTGGCCCTTAAGCTGATCGGAATATTTGTATGGTATAACCAGAGGCCCTATAATTGCAGCAAGCACAATTATAATGATAATAATTAAACTGACCATGGCTACCTTATTCTTTTTAAGCCTTCTCCACGCATCACCCCAATAGGTAATGCTCGGTCTGGTAAACTCACTTTCTTCAAATTTGATCTTATTTAATGGTCTGAAAAGCTCAGGCATTATCTGCATCGTGGCACCCCTTAATTACTAAGTTTTATTCTAGGATCTATTAACACGTACACAATATCTACTATAAGATTCATTACAATAAGGAACAATGAGTAGAACACCGTTACCCCTATAATGACCGTATAATCTCTGTTTGAAATGCTGGTAACAAAATATCTTCCAAGTCCCGGTATATTAAATACGGTTTCTACAACAAAACTGCCGGTCAGAATTCCTGCGATCAACGGACCAAGATAGGTGATGACCGGCATGATGGAATTTTTAAGTGCATGTTTGTATATGACAGCTCTGTCCGACAGGCCTTTTGCTCTTGCAGTCCTTATATAATCCTGTCCAAGAACTTCAACCATACTGGATCTTACAAGCCTGGCTATGAAAGACATTGGAAAGAAGGATAAAGCGATTCCCGGCAGAACCAGGTGCAATAACGTTTTATCCCCTATTGTGGGAAAGATCTTCAGTTTTACTCCAAGGAAATACTGTGCAAGAATTGCGACAACAAACCCCGGCACGGACACCCCCAATGTCGCTATGATCATAGACGTCCGGTCCTGCCACTTGTCCACCTTTAAAGCCGATAAAATACCCAACGGAATTCCTACGCAAAGGCAAAGAGTGATAGCGAAAGCTCCCAATCTCGCTGACCTGGGAAATTGTTGGGCAATAATGTCGTTAACCCTTCTTCCCGCCATCTTCATGGATATTCCGAAATCCAGCTTGGCTACATTTTTTATTTGCAGCAGGTATTGCTCCCCGAGAGGCTTGTTGAGTCCGTATTTCGCTTTAATGTTTTCAACAATGGCAGGCGGCAGGTTCTTTTCGCTCGTATAAATTCCACCTGGTATGGCATGCATAATTACAAATGTTACCGATATGACCACAAACAATGTGAGAAGCGAATAAACAACCCTTTTTAGTATATACTGTAACAAAAAGAAACACCCCTTTAATATGATATCCACAAAGTCGTTGTAAGCTTAATTACGAGCCTGCCTACATTTATAACTTGATTATATTAACATAAATCTAAATACTGCTCAATGCCATATGCTGGTAATACAGCTATTCATTTATACATAATTTTAATAAAAATTGGACTATTGCAGCATCATTGCATAAATCCAACAAAACTTTTTCATGTAAATAAATCATTACCGTATCTGCAGCTGGCATAAAATATTTATATTATAGTTTAACAAGATTCTCATTGGTTTTCAATGGGTTACAAAAAATGAATAATTATACGTTTTTGTTAAACCAGCTATCATTTATCATGCATTCTCAAGTCAAATCTTTCCTTCTCTTTTTATAAACAAACGTAAGCTTTTTGTATGTTCGTAGGTGAAGCACGGTTTGAAACTTCACACCTCAAGTGTTATACTGGTTAAAATTGAGTTCTGTAAATAAAAAGGAATTAAACAAAATGCAAATAAAAAAAGCTCTGACCGATAAATACCTGCAGCTGGTCTTTGTACTGCTTCCTGTGATTTTTTGGGGAATCTCCTTTATCAGTACAAAGGTGATCCTTGCGGAGATGGCCCCTGTTTCCATTGCTTTTTTCAGACAGCTGATCGCTCTGGTGCCGCTCATTCTATGGGGAGTCGCAACGCGTGCATCCTTTAAAATCGCGCCTAAGGATTTGCTTTTGCTTGGGGGGTCTTCATTCTTCGGGATCGTTTTATACTTTGTTTTTGAGAATAATGGCCTGATGCACACGACTGCGTCCAGCGCTTCGATGATCGTAGCAGCCGTACCTGTTTTCACGCTGCTCGTTGAAATGCTCTTTTACAAGCTGAAAACCAATCTGAAGGTGATTGCCTGTATTATTACCTCCATAATCGGCGTTTACCTGGTTATCTCAGTAAACGGCAAGCTGGATTTTTCATCCTCGGCCTTCAAAGGCAATATGCTTGTCATGGGAGCAATGGCAAGCTGGGTCATCTATACCATAATGAGCAGAAAGCTGGGCAGCCGTTACTCCAGTTTTGTCATAACCTTATATCAGACGGCGCTGAGCAGTTTTCTTTTTATTCCGTTTCTGATACCGGAAACCGGAAGCTGGAAGCCGCTGAGCATCGGAGCGCTGCTTCATCTGATTTATCTGGGTGATTTCTGTTCTGCGGTTTCCTATTTTATGTTCCTCTATGCAATTAAAAAGCTCGGGCCGACCGTTTCCTCCGCATTTTTGAATCTGATTCCCGTCGTATCGGTGCTGGCGGGCTACCTTGTATTGAACGAGAAACTGCTGCCGGTGCAATATGGCGGAATGGTCGTTATTATTCTCAGCCTCTTCCTGTTAAACAGATCTCAGAAAAAAGCAAACGGCTGATTCCGCATCCGCCGTCACAAAACAGACATATTCTTTATCCCGTGCATGAAATTTACCAGATAGGAGCATTTATTATTACGAAAAAGCCGGTCCGATTATTCCGTCACGATTTCTTCGGCGATCCTCCTGCCCATTTCCGCCGTTCCG
>JAEZMC010000278.1 GCA_023435805.1 Bacillota bacterium
CACATAACCGCCTCCATCATGGTGTTCGGACTTGCTCTGGCGAACATGATATCTGTCGCCAGCATCAGATCCTGTACATTTTCTGTAAAGCCCAGTATTTCAACCCGGCGGGAATATTTTTCCAGAAGGGTATGCTCAAGACGGGCCTTTAGCAGCTTATTTCTGCCACACAATAGCTTTACACGGCAGTCAAAGTTTTTCAGGAGTATTCTGGCCAGGCGGCTCATATTTCCCGATCCTTCACCGCCGCTCATAATCAGAAACTGAAGCGGAAAGCGCGGGACATAACGGGAGTCTTCTGCGTCGGATTCCGTTGGGCTGGCGTCGCATTTCAAATGATTGCAGAAACGTTCTCTTACCGGAAATCCGAATACCCTGATCCGTTCTTCCGGAACTCCGTGCTTCAAGCAGGTATCCTTTGCCTCCTCGGTGGGACATATTGAATAATTGGCACGAGGATTGCACCACAGCGGTCCGATAGTCACCGGATCGGCTACAACAGCGTACAGCGGTATTTCAGGAGCCTCGCGTTCAAGTATATTGGATATGGAAGCATTGTACGTCGGATGGGTTGTGATAATGGCATCGGGTCTGACCTCTTTCAGAAGCTTTGTAAAACGCTCATGTATTGTCAATTCCGTCATTTCAATCACAATTGAAGGCCTTTTTTCCTGTATATCCCAGATTACCTTCCATGCTTCCTTTGATGTGCGCGTGATCGAACCGTACATTTTTCCGATTTTAAGTCCCACCGGTCCGCTTAGAGCGAAACCTTCCACGACATTTACCTGAACCCCGGGATATCTCCTGAACTGTTCCAGAAGCGATTCTGTAATGCTTTTATGCCCGTGCCCGGTAATATCGGAGGAAATAATCAACAATTTTTTGTACATATCAATACTTCCTTTTCATAATATTGTATAGACATCTTCCGGATAATCGAAGCAGCGTACCTGTTTTCCGAGCCTGGCTGCAGCAGACGAAATTGGCACTGTATAGCGGATTGGATTTGTAACAGCAATATCGGAGTGATGCCTTCATCTCCGAGGAAGCATTCAATATGAATATCGGATAAATATGTACAGCGGCATAACATATTTTCGTACAAAGAGTTCATATTATTCATATAAATGCTTTCTGGAGATGATCATACTGAATTCTTGGAAAAAAGTAAAGTGGTTTTTTTGCGCAACATTATTGGCCTGTTCTTTCGTTTCTTTTCCTGTGAACAGCGATGAAGAAATGGAACATAAATTACATCTGCCGGTTGTTTCCGAAAAAACCACAGCGGACAGCAAGGCTCCGGTCATTAACGCACTGGCCGCGGTGGTGGTGGAAACGTCCAGCGGCCGTGTGCTTTATTCTAAAAATGCAACCGAGAGGCGATCCATCGCCAGTACAACTAAAATTATGACCGCGGTGGTTGCGCTTGAAAACGGGAATCCTGATGACATAGTCACAATCAGTAAAAGAGCGGCTAGCATCGGCGGTTCGGCCATTGGCCTGCAAACGGGTCAGGAGTATACATTGAAGGAGCTGCTGTACGCCATGCTGATGAATTCCGCCAATGATGCCGCCGTTGCCATTGCGGAACATATCGGAGGAACGGTGGAGGGCTTTGCAGAAATGATGAACAGGAAGGCTAAAGCACTCGGCATGTCAGACTCGCATTATGTTACGCCGCATGGACTGGATGCGGCAGACCAGTACTCATCGGCTTACGATGTGGCCATTATTACACGTCATGCACTGAAGAATCCTTTGTTTGCGGAGATTGTATCCACAACAAGCTCTCATATTTCCGGGTATAGCTTGTATAACACCAATGAACTGCTGGGAACCTGCCCGGGTGTGGATGGTGTAAAGACGGGCTATACAGGGAAAGCCGGCCGATGCCTTGTTACAACTGCACAAAGGGACGGGATGCGTCTTATTTCAGTTGTACTGGGATCTCCTACAAGAACAGCAAGGGCAAATGCCAGCAGAGACTTGCTTGATTATGCTTATTCCAATTACAGCATGTACCGGTTGTTGAGCGCCGGTGAAGCCTATACGTGCATTCCGGTCTATAGAGGTGTGTATGAGAAGGTAGATCTGAAGGCATCCCACGATGTTGTGCTTCCTTTAAGCAGTTCGGAGGCGGAAAGCCTGGTAGTGAAGGAGATTCTGCCGGACAGGCTGAATGCACCGGTTTATGCGGGAACGGATACCGGCAGGTTAGAGTATGTACTGAACGGACAAGTCGTGGGAGAAAGCATGTTGTTGGTTTCAAAGAATATACGCAGGAAGAATTATGTGGATTACCTGGCAACAGTATTGAAATCGTGGGGACGAATGATGCGGGAAGGAATATTCTCAGGAACATAGATAAAAAGGGTATGCTTGCATGTGAGCAGTGCGGTGATATAATAGGAGAATAAGCTTGGGGAACGCTTCAATTTGTAAGTGGGCACGTAAGACCAGGAGAGCGGGGAGTACAAATGAAGACACTCATTATTTCTCTGAATTCAAAATATATCCATTCCGCACTGGCACCCTGGTATCTGAAGGCGGCATGCGGGGATACCTGCGGTGAGGTAAGGGTTGCGGAATATACGATCAACGAAGGCACGGATACGATCCTGGCTGCCATCTACTCAGAAAAACCGGATATTGCGGCCTTTTCCTGCTACATATGGAATATTGCCCAGATCTTAAAGCTGGCTGAAAGCTTGAAAAAGCTGCTGCCGAATACCGTTATCGTACTCGGAGGGCCGGAAGTGTCCTATGATGCGGGTGAACTGCTGGAAAAGCATGAATATATCGATTTTATACTGGCCGGTGAGGGGGAGGATTCGTTCCCTCAGCTGATCAGGCTTACAGCGGCAGCCGGTACCACAGGCGCATTGAATGTAAAGTCACGTGGCGGCGAGCAGCAGCCATGGCTTCAGATTGACGGCATTGCATGCAGGACGGGAGAGGGTATAGCCGTCCGCGCCCCGGCACAGGTGAAGCTGCTCGACCGGATACCGTCCCCTTATACGGAAGAAATGCTTTCCTCCCTTAAAAACCGGATCGTCTATTTTGAAACCTCCAGAGGCTGTCCATATTCGTGCAGCTATTGCCTTTCATCAGCCACGGAAGGGACAAGGTATTTTTCTCTTGAAAGGGTGTTTGAAGACCTGGAAAGGCTGATTTCGGCAGGAGTCAGGCAAATCAAGTTTGTTGACAGGACGTTTAACTTCCACCGGAAAAGATCGCTGGAGATTGTGCGGCATATCATCGAGTTGGACAGAGCGGCCGGCAGTGGCGGAAGCAACTGCAATTTTCACTTTGTAGTGGGCGCGGATCTGTTTGACGAGGAGCTGCTGCAGCTGCTGGAGGGAGCCCCTGAGGGCCTGTTCCAGCTCGAGGCCGGTGTGCAGAGCGCCAACGAACAGTCACTGAAGGCCGTATGCCGAAAAACGAATCTTGAAACACTGTTTACCAATCTGGACAGACTTTTAAAGGGCGGGAACAACCATATCCATGCCGACCTGATCGCGGGACTGCCCCATGAGGATTACAGCTCCTTCGGCCTTTCTTTTGACAGCCTTTATCATGTAAGGCCTCATCAGCTTCAGCTTGGCTTTTTAAAATTCCTGAAGGGTACGCGGCTGAGAAGGGACGCTGCCAATGATGGATACCGTTATACCGGCTACCCTCCGTACGAGGTGTTGGAAGGGCCCAGTATCAGTTATGACGAGCTGATCCTTCTGAAAGGAATCGCCCAGCTGACGGACAGATTCTACAACAGCGCCCGGTTTGTATTTTCACTGGATTTTATCATCGACAGATACTATACATCGCCTTTCCGCTTCTACGAGGATTTATTCACCTATCATAAAAATGCGGGCAAAATGGATTCACATCCCGGTGTCAGGGAGCTCTATGCCATTTTATACGATTTTGCTTCAACTATTATGAATGCGGAAGACAGGGCCACACTCGGAGAGCTGCTAAGGGTCGATTTTCTTGCCTCCGACAACACCGGCACGCTCCCGGATTATATGGACAAGCGTCTTAACGCCGGCTTTCACGACAGATGCTTTGAATTTTTGCGGGATTCGGAAACTGTTGCAGGCAGCATTCCTGAAGCGGCCGGTATGACGCCCAAACAGGTGTTCAAGAAGGTACGGTTCGAGCCGGTGTTCCTGGAGCTGGTGCCATCAGGTGTTTTTCCTTTCAAATACAACGCCGGCGGAAATACTGTTCTCCTTTTCAATTACATGTCAAGGAACAAAGTGACAGGCCGGTACCGGTTTTGTAAGATCAATCTGTAATTATTAGCCTCGATATGCATATCCGGACTGTCGAAAAGTGAAATAAAACTCTTCTTATAAATTCTCAACTACCTCTTCACAATTACCAAAATATGGTGTATTATGTAGTAGATATGTAAAATATGGAAGAAATAACACCTTATAGAAAATTGGTGGTGCTGTTCATGGGGATTGTTGTCGACAACAGGCGAAGTACCCGGCAAAAAAGATATTGCAGGGGTAGTATCACAACGGAGGCTTCTATTGTTGTCCCGGTGGTGATACTCGGCATATCGGCGGCAATTTACCTTGGAATGCTGTTATATCAGCGGGCTATGGTTCAATCTGCAGCTGAAATGGCGGCGGAGGCCGGTGCATCCGTATGGGCGTCCGGCGTATGTGAAATCAGCACAGGCAAACCGAATCCGGACAGCTTTGAAGCAATAAAGCTTTACAGGAGGCTTCTGGACAGCAGCAAAGAAGAAAGGCTTGAGACGATCGAGAGCTACGCGCTGGACCGGGCGGCTCGCAACGAATTGCTGCATCCGGTGGAATCCGCGGCCGAGGCGGTGATGAAAGACCATGTCCTATGCAGGAAACTGGAGGTAACGGTAACAAAGTGGTACAGGCTGCCGCTGGGCAAATATGTGAAAATATTCGGCGGGAGCGGGCTGGTAAAACTTCAGGTTAAGGCTTCCTCTTCTATTGACGAACCGGTGGAGCTTGTCCGGACGACGGATTTCATACTGGATCTGGAGAAAAAGCTGGAGGCTGCAAATCCGGAAGTAAAAAATCTGGGAGACCGCGCGAGGGCTGCAATCAACGATTTGAAAAGCAAGCTGGAACAATTTCTGAAGTAGGTGACGGCTGGCAGAAGGGGGTGGGGGCGAATGTTATTGAGAAAGCATTCCGGACAAATAACCGTATTTGCCGCAATCATCCTGTTGGCTGTCCTGATGCTGGCAGGTATGCTGGTCGATTTTTCGCGGATCGGTGCTGGAAGCACAATGGTCAAAAGAGCGGCGAAAACAGCGGCTCGGTCGCTTCTGGCGGATTATGGCAGTCAATTGAAGGAGCAATACGGTATCTTTGCACTGCAGGTGCAGGACGAAGCAGAGCTTTGTGACCGGTTTGAGGAGTATTTGGCCTGTAATCTCT
>JAEZMC010000292.1 GCA_023435805.1 Bacillota bacterium
AAAGCATGGCGAAAAAAGGCCGTGATACGCTCCGGTTCGGGCCGCTGAAGCCGGTCGGTCTGATCGATCCGCACACCGGCAGCGAGCCGTATGCAGTGGTACAGCTGAGACAGGACAATGCGGAAGCGACACTTTACAATATTGTCGGATTTCAAACCCATTTGCGCTGGCCTGAGCAGAAAAGAGTGTTCGGCTTGATACCGGGTCTCGAAAATGCCGAGTTTGTCAGGTATGGCGTCATGCACAGAAATACTTACATCCATTCGCCCGGTCTTCTGGATGCTTCGTATCAGATGATATCCAGGCCGGATATCTACTTTGCGGGACAGATCACGGGAGTGGAGGGGTATATTGAATCCGCCGCTTCAGGCTTGGTGGCGGGTATCAATGCGGCGTTCAGGTGCCTTGGAAGGGAAAAGCTCCTGTTTCCGCCGGACACGGCCATAGGTGCGCTGGCGGCCTACATATCGGGAAGCGCCATCAGTCATTTTCAGCCAATGAATGTGAGCTTCGGGCTTATGAGAGCGCCGCAAATCAAGTTCAAAAACAAAAAAGACAAATATCTCCATATGTCGAAAATCGCACTTGAACAAATCAGCCAATTAGTATATAATGACAAAAAGATTTGAAGATATACATTTCATATACTATTCTTATACGTTAATGTTCAAAAAATACCAAGTACCACGACATATTGTCGGAAAACTGAGTTTACCACATTATATTGTTGTATTTATTGTTTTGATATGCTAAAATCAATATGTTATGGCATATTATGTATGCCTGTTGTTGTCATACTAACTGACAATGATCTGAAGAATCTTTGATTAAATGTCGAAATATATATAGTTGTGGTTTGTTTTACAAAGGAGGGCAGGTTGTATGTTTGAAAAACTGACAAGCAGCATGCAGATTCGAGAAAAGGCGCTTGATGCGGCATGGGCCCGCAATGAAGTCATAGCCCAGAATATTGCGAATGTCGACACGCCTAACTACAAGAAAAAAACGGTCCGGTTCGAGGAGTATCTCGGTCAAGCCCTTGATGACGGTTTTAAAGGGTTTACAACAGACAAGCGGCATATTCAGATCGGCGGAGGCGACGCCGAAAACGCTAAAATCAAGGTCACCGTCGAGAACAAGGAGCTCAGCACCAGGCTTGACGGAAATAATGTGGACATAGAGAGCGAAATGGCATCTCTGGCGAAAAACGACATCCGCTACAATGCACTTGCTCAAAGCATCAGCGGCGGTTTTGCCAGACTAAAATCCGTTATCAGCGAAGGGAGGAAATAGTTTATGGGTTATTTCGGCGCGCTTGATATCGGAGCTTCGGCACTTACCGCTCAAAGGCTCCGTATGGATACCATTTCCCAGAATATAGCCAATGTCAATACGACAAGGACGCAAGATGGTACTCCTTACAGAAGGAAAATGGTTATTTTTGAAGAGAAATCTCAGGGAGTCCCTTTTTCGGAATATCTTTCTGCTAGCAGCAAAGATAAATTTATCGGGAAAGGCGTGAGGGTTTCAAGGATCGCGGAAGACAGCAGTCCGTTCAAAAGAGTGTACGATCCCGGAAATCCGGATGCGGATGAGGAAGGGTATGTTGAAATGCCCAACGTCGACGTTATAACGGAGATGGTCAATATGATTTCAGCTACCAGGGCTTATGAGGCAAACGTTACATCAATTAACATAACAAAAAGCATGGCAATGAAGGCACTGGAAATAGGAAGATAATAAAGGGTGGTGTTACATATGGCAATTAACCAAATTGGAACTGTGGGCTCACTTGCACCTACGCGTTCTATTTTTGAAGCTTTGGAACAGCAGGATACCGCCGAGAGCATAAAGATACCGTTTTCGGATTATTTAAATCAGGCGCTGAACAATACAAACAACTTGCTGCAGACATCCGAACGGCTGTCCAACGATTTTGCCGCAGGTTTAACAGATAATATCCATGAGGTTTCGATCGCTTCCCAAAAAGCGGAAGTAGCGCTTCAATTTACTATGCAGGTGAGGAACAAGATCCTTGATGCTTATACAGAAATCATGCGGATGCAGATTTGACCATGCGCATGCTACAAAAGATAAAAACTGACACAGGGTGGTGATATCATGCCGGATGTAATAAAAAAATACCTGGATCAGCTCAAGGAGTTTTGGAGCAGTCTTGAGAAATCGCAAAAAGTACGTCTTTATATCACGTCAGCCATTGTGGTCATAGCTGTGGGCATATGTGTTTTTCTGCTTGCAAAGCCGGATCGGGTGGTGCTTTTCACCAATACCGACAAGAAACAGATCGGTGAAATGGTTACGATCCTTACGGACAATGGAATATGGAATGCGGTAGAGAACAACGGCACCAGCATCATCATTGATTCCAAAAACAACAACAAGGCGCAGATTACCCTCGCACAGGCAGGGTATCCCAAGGATGGCTTCACCTTCGAGGATGCCATCTCCAAAATAGGCATCACGACCACTGAGAGCGATAAAAAAGTTATCTGGAAGCAACAGCAGGTCTCCGATCTTGAAAACAAAATAAAAATGCTGGACAATATAGACGATGCTGCTGTTACACTGGCAACGCCCGAATCGTCCATTTTCTATAATGAAGGCCAGCCCCAGCCGAAGCCGACAGCCTATGTCATGGTCAGGCCTAACGAGAAGCTGACGGCGGCACAGATTGAAGGAATTGTCATGCTGGTTTCGAGAAGCGTTGAAAAGCTTGATCCAAAGGATGTCACAATTGTCGACAACAACAGCAACATCCTCAACGCCAATATCAGCGACGATGCGGTCAACGCTGCGAACAGCCAGGAAGAACTGAGGCAGCAAAGGGAAAAGGAACTGGAACAAAAAGTATTGAATTATTTCAGCGTGGGACAGTTTGACAACTTCGACACACTCAGGGTGGTTGCAAACGCGACGTTGGATTTTGACAAGGACAAGGCACAGATCAAGTCTATTACCAATCCGCAGGGTATGGACGGCGGGGCGGTTATCAGCAGTAAAACCAGCGACGAGTCTGTCAAAAACGGAAACGCATCGGGAGAACCCGGTCAGACAACGAACCCGGGCAATGCCGAGGCGCCTTCCTATCAGATCGGTAGCAGTGGAAATTCCGATTACAGCAACAAGCAGGCGGAGACCAATTATGGCTATGATGAAATGCTCAGGGAAACGGAAAAGGCTACAGGCAAGCTTGTACCCGGAGAATCCGGTCTGGCCATTTCGCTCTGGTATGGAAAGAAAGTGACTGACGCCAGTAAAATGGACGATGCCTTTATAGACGAAATAAAGGCCGCCGCAAGCGCGGCGACCGGCGTTCCAGTCGGCAACATCACGGTGAGCCGTATGAAACTGGCCCAGCCTGAAGTTGTACAGAAGACATGGAATGAGATGGCGAAGGAACTGATATCCGATTACGGGTTCTTCGCATTGATGGTGCTTCTGATTATCGGCATGCTGATCGTAGGTATGCCGCGAAAAAAGGAACAGCCGAAGGAAGTGCTGCAGCCTGCCGTTGCATCGGCCGGCGGGCCGAAGTTTGCCATTCCCGAGCATGAGGACCCTCTGCCCGAGATAGAATTGGAAGAAAGATCCGAAATAAAGAAGCAGATCGACAAATTTGTAAAACAGAAACCGGATTCGGTTGCTCAGTTGCTGAGAAACTGGCTTTCCGACGAATGGGACGGTTAGGCCACTTTATATAGGAGAGGTTTGTTGATATGGCAAGGTCATCAGGTATAAAATCTGAACGTACAGGACGAGAAAAGGCTGCAATGCTGTTGATTTCCATAGGGCCTGAAAAGTCTGCGGAAATTTTCAAGCATCTAAAGGAAGAGGAGATCGAACAGCTTACTCTGGAAATTGCAAATATCAGAACCGTTTCTCCCGAAGAAAAGGAAAAGGTCATGGAGGAATTCTACCAGATCTGCCTTGCACAGGAGTACATAGCGGAAGGTGGTATCGGATATGCCAAGGAGATACTGGAAAAGGCTCTCGGTACGCAAAAGGCCCTCGATGTCATCAACAAGCTGACGGTTTCACTGCAGGTCAGACCGTTCGAATTTGTCAGAAAGGCAGACCCTTCCCAGCTGCTGAACTTCATACAAAAGGAGCATCCCCAGACCATTGCGCTGATACTGGCCTACCTGAAGCCGCAGCAGGCTTCAGTCGTACTCGCGGCGCTGCCTCAGGACAAGCAGGCCGATGTTGCCAGGCGTATCGCCACGATGGACAGGACCTCGCCCGAAGTGATCAAGGAAGTGGAAAGGATACTGGAAAAGAATCTTTCATCGCTGGTGACGGAGGACTTTACAGCGGCAGGTGGCGTACAGGCCATTGTCAATATACTCAACACCGTAGACAGAGGTACGGAAAAATATATTATGGAAACGCTTGAAATTGAGGACACGGACCTGGCCGAAGAAATCAGGAAGAGAATGTTTGTATTCGAGGATATCCTTACACTGGACAACCGTTCCATCCAGCGGTTCCTCAGAGATGTTGAAAACAATCAGCTTGCCATCGCATTGAAAGGCGCTACGGAAGAGGTTCAGAAGACTATTTTTGCCAATATGTCCAAGCGTCTGGCTGAAATGATCAGGGAGGACATCGAGTTTATGGGCCCGGTCAGGCTGAAGGATGTCGAGGAGGCGCAGCAGAAGATCGTCAACATCATCAGAAAGCTGGAGGATGCGGGTGAGATTGTCATTTCCAGAGGCGGAGGTGACGAGATCATTGTATAACAAGATTTTCAAAAACAACCAGGTGACGTACGGAAGGCCGTTTCAGGTTAAAATTCCGTTGAACCTGCAAAATATCGAGGAGCCGGACCCCGGCATCGAGACGGATGAAGAGCCGGATGAAGCCGAAAAATCCTCTCCAGGACCGGAAGAACTGCTGGAACAGGCGAAATGCGAATATGAGCTGATCTTAAAGGAAGCCGGCTTTGAAGCGGACAGACTGCTGGAACAGGCAAGACAGGAGGCCGAGGAACAGGCGGAAAAGCTGTTTGAGGAGGCCTGGCAAAAAGGATATGCCGAAGGCATGGAAGCTGCGAGGAAACAGAACGAGGCGATCCTTGAAGAAGCGGAACAGATACGTTTGAGCGCATCGGAGGAACATGAGAGCATTTTGGCCGGCATGGAAGCAGAAATTGTCGAACTGGTGTTGGATATAGCGCGCAAAGCCGTCGCGGGAGAACTGGCAACCAATCGTGGAGTCATTATGCAGCTGGCTGCCGATGCATTATCCAAATGCTCGAGTAAAAACGGAGCAGTGCTCCGGGTATCGGCAGAGGATTACAGCTACCTGAATGAAAACATGGAAACGCTTAAATCCATGGCGGAAGGCGCGGATGATCTCGAAATTAAAAAGGACCATGCATTGAAGCAGGGGGACTGTATTGTCGAGTCTCTATTCGGCAGTTCTGATGCAGGTGTAAGTACACGGATGGATAAAATTGAAGAAGCCTTCAGGGAAGAACTGGAAGGCAGACAGCAATAAACCGGGCGGCCGCCGGTCAGCGGCTCCGGCTAGATATGACGAGAATTTGAAAGCGAGGATTTTTCAGGGTGCAGATCAGCCTCCAAAAATACCGCAGCAGATTAGATAAATCAGATTTCATACAGTATTATGGAAAGGTGTCCAAGGTTGTAGGACTTACCATTGAAGCGGACGGCCCGGAGGTGGACATCGGCGAACTGTGCAGGCTGCATGCCTCAAGGGGTAAACGTGTCATTCAGGCGGAAGTGGTGGGATTCAAGGAAAACAAAGTGCTGCTGATGCCTCTGGGTGAAATGACCGGTGTGGGTCCGGGCAATCTGGTGGTGGCTTCCGATTCCGTATTAAAGGTCGGGGTGGGGAAAAGGCTGGCCGGGCGTGTCCTGGACGGTATGGGGTTTCCCATCGACGACAGGGAGCCGGTCAAGCCGGATCTTTATTATCCCATCGACAACAAACCACCCCATCCGCTTAACAGAAAACGCATAACCGATCCGCTTACCCTTGGCGTAAAAGCCATAGACGGCCTTCTTACGGTCGGCAAGGGGCAGCGTATCGGCATATTCGCCGGCAGCGGCGTGGGCAAGAGCACCTTGATGGGAATGATCGCCCGAAATACCAAAGCGGATATCAATGTGATTGCATTGATCGGTGAACGGGGAAGAGAAGTAAGGGAGTTTCTGGAGAAGGATCTCCAGGAAGAGGGCCTGGCCCGTTCGGTAGTAGTAGTCGCCACTTCGGACCAACCGGCGCTGGTCAGGCTGAAAGGTGCGCTGGTTGCTACTGCCATTGCCGAATATTACAGGGATCAGGGGAATGATGTCCTGCTCCTGATGGATTCTCTCACGCGTTTTGCAATGGCACAGCGGGAAATCGGTTTGGCCATTGGAGAACCTCCCGTTTCACGCGGTTATACGCCCTCTGTTTTCGGTGTTATGCCAAAACTGCTGGAGAGGGCCGGTAATTCTGAGAAAGGTTCGATTACGGGACTTTATACGGTTCTGGTCGACGGCGACGATATGACGGAGCCTGTTACCGATACGGCAAGAGGTATTCTGGACGGACATATCGTATTGTCCAGGTCCCTTGCAAACAGAAACCAGTATCCGGCGATCGACGTACTTGCCAGCGTAAGCCGTGTCATGTCCGACATTATTTCACCCGAGCACAAAAAGGCGGCGGGTGAATTGAAAAGAGCTCTTGCCATCTACCGTGACG
>JAEZMC010000301.1 GCA_023435805.1 Bacillota bacterium
GCAGTACAGACGTACCAACAAAGGCGGTTAAATTTGAACGGCTACTGTTCAAGGTATTTCTTGCAGTCTTTTTGACATTGGTCGCTGCGCAGGCAGCGCTTTTGAATCCAGCCATCCGCTCTTCTTCTGAAGACCAGTATTATACTGAAGGTGAGCCACTGAATCAGGAGGCTTATCTGTTCACCACGTGCAAAATGGAGCTCAGGCTCATCAATGCCAACAGCTGTCCGGAGCTGAAGGTGCTGGTAAACGGCAGCGAATATGCGGCATTCGATAGCGATACGGTCCTCGTTGACCTAAAGGACGGCGACGTTGTTGAGCTGGATGCCGGGAGTGTGCTGATCCAGGCATCGGTCAGGATCAGCGCTGTCAGTGAAAACATCGGCGGTCTGCTGGGAAGGACCATTCATGCCGAAGACGGCATTGTACCGGTAGCAGCCATTCATACCGCCAGATAAATCCGGAGGGCAGGTCTCCCTTCATTTCCCGTTGCAGACATCCGCACGACGCCACGCGGCAATAGCATTTCCGGGGCTGTAACTGTGGACACCAATCCATATAGCAGTGTAACAAGCATATTGTACAATTTGCATGAATCCTATATAATATAAAAGAAGTTTTTGAGAGGATATAGCTATGGCAGATAACAGCAAGGAATACGGCAGCAGGGAAATTGCCGCCGCCGCGGTACGTATCGCATTGACCGCCGACAGGCAGGAAGAGAAGCAGCTGCAGGCCGAATATGCCAGAAGTGGCATCTTTACTGCTGCAGTTGATTACGGTGGCGAATTCATTAACTCCGTAATGAAAATTATAGAAAGGGCTGTTGTATCCTCAAAACGCGAGGGCGTCATTCATGACAGCCACGTTGAAGAAGGAGCGGTGGCCGGCGCAACCAGGGAGGCGCTTTCGCAGATCATGCCAAAGGCGTTGGGTCTGAATGTCGGAGGAAAGATTGGAATAGCCCGGTATAAGGATCATATCAGTGTATCCATATTTTTCGGAATAGGATTGCTGCATCTGAACGAAGTAGCGGTAGGTCTGGGGCACAGGGTGGTATGACAGCGGAAGGCTTTTTCCGATAGACAGAATGGAGTGAACGTTTACCGATGGTCAGGGCAATCAGAGGAGCAACGACAGTTGAAGAAAATACGGAGCAGGACATACTGGAACGTACCGGTGAGCTTTTACTGGCTATGACCCAGGAGAATGGAATTACAGAGGACGATATCATCAGCGTCATTTTTTCCGTTACAAACGACCTGAACGCTGCCTTTCCAGCAGTAGCGGCAAGGCGCATGGGCTGGACGGAAACGGCCTTGATGTGCACCTACGAGATTGATGTGCCTGGCAGCCTGCAGAAATGCATCCGGGTACTTATGCATATACATACCGAAAAAGTCGGGAGCGAATTGAAATTCATTTATTTAAATGATGCCAGGAAGCTCAGGCCTGACCTTTTTGACAAAGCTGACAGACTGGAGGAACGTTGATTGGCCAGGATCAATATTGCTATAGACGGACCGGCGGGTGCAGGGAAAAGCACAGTCGCGAAAACCATTTCGGGAATACTGGGAATTGTTTATCTGGACACAGGTGCCATGTACAGGGCAGTAGCGCTGAAGGCGATTCAGTCCGGCCTGGATACAAAGGATGCGGAGCGTCTGGCGCTTCTGGTGCAGGATATCGATATCAGGATCGAATACCAGGGTAATGAGCAGCGGATATACCTGGACGGGACGGATGTTTCAGACCGGATACGCACACCTGAAGTGTCGATTGGCGCCTCCAACGTAGCGGTCATTCCCGCTGTCCGAGTGAAGCTCGTTGAGCTGCAGCGGAAAATTGCCGGTGAAATGGATGTGGTCATGGATGGAAGAGATATAGGCACCTACGTGCTGCCGGATGCGGAATACAAGTTTTTCCTGACAGCCTCTCTTGAAGAACGGGCGAAAAGAAGGTATATGGAATTGCTGTCCAAGGGTGTGGAAAATGTAACCCTTCAGGAAGTAATGGATGATATAGCCTTCAGGGACAAAAACGACAGTTCCAGAGCCTTTGCGCCATTGTCGAAGGCTCATGACGCACAGGAGATAGATTCAACAAATCTTGAACCCGGTGAAGTTGCCGAAAGAATTCTGTCCCGGATTAAAAAACAAGAAAATTGAATGGTGCCAGCTGATGAAAATTTTTGCAGTAATCGTAACAAATATTGTTTTTAAATTGTTTTTCAGAGTTGAACTGGTAAATATCCATAAAGTGCCTTCAAACGGTCCGGTTCTATTCTGCGCAAATCATAATACGGTTTTGGATATGTTTTTTATGGGCTACAGGCTGAAAAGATGGATACACTGGATGGCAAAGGAGGAGCTTTTCAGAAATCCCGCCGCCGCTTTCTTGTTAAGGAAGCTCGGGGCTTTTCCCATCAAACGGGGAACGGGTGATGTGGGTTCCATAAAAAACGCATACAGACTGCTTGAAGAAGGCAAAATCGTAGGTATATTCCCGCAGGGCAGAAGGATTGATCCGTCTCAAATTGATACGGTCAGGATCAAGCCCGGCGCGGCTATGATAGCGGCCAATGCTGGCGTACCGATTCTCCCTGCATATATAGAGGGCAGTTACAGGATTTTCAGTAAAATGAAGGTCATTTATGGCGATCCGTTCCTGCTTGAGAGCAAAGAGGATCAGAAGTATACAAAGGAAGAGCTGTCCGAGATAAGCAGGGATATTATGAAAAAAATCTATTCACTGGTGGAGGTAGGGCAGTGAAGATATTGCTGGCAGAATCGGCAGGTTTTTGTTTTGGTGTTAACAATGCGGTTAATATGGTATATAATCTACTGGAAGAAGGAAGCGGAAAAATATTTACGCTCGGTCCCATCATTCACAATGAGCAGGTGGTGAATGACCTGAAGGAAAAGGGTGTGGATGTTATTTCCGAGAACGATGAAATACCGCCAAACGCTAGAGTTGTTATTCGGGCTCATGGTGTTACGCCCGATATATATGAAGGGCTGAAGGAGAAAAACCTCGATGTTATCGATGCCACCTGCCCCTACGTAAAAAAGATTCATAAGCTGGTGCAGGAGCAATTCGGGGAGGGCTGTCAAATTGTAATTGCCGGAGACCGCAGCCATCCGGAGGTAAGAGGCATCAACGGCTGGTGCGGTGGCAGCGCATTTATCGCAGCCAGCCCGGAAGATCTGGAGGATCTGCCACCACTTGAAGGATCGTGTTGTCTGGTAGCACAGACGACGCTTATGAAAGAAAAATATGACAGTATTTACGATAAATTAAAAGAACGATGCAAAAACGTTATAAAATTTGATACAATATGTAATGC
>JAEZMC010000304.1 GCA_023435805.1 Bacillota bacterium
GAGCTGTCGGCAAAATACACGGGTGCTTTGATTGTCATAGAGCGGAACACCAAAATCGGCGAAATTATCAATACGGGCACACAGCTGGACTCCAATGTTTCGAGTGAGCTGATCCTCAATCTTTTCGTACCGGATACGCCGCTGCACGATGGAGCGCTGATCATACGGGACAACCGGATCAAAGCCGCAGCCTGCTTCCTCCCGCTCACAGACAATCCAAACCTCAGCAAGGAGCTGGGCACCAGGCACAGGGCTGCACTGGGCATAACCGAAGTGTCGGATTCCATTGCCGTGGTGGTATCGGAGGAGTCCGGCAAAATCTCCTTTGCACTGAACGGAGGCCTGACCAGGAACCTGACCCCCGATATGCTCCGCAAAGCGCTGAACAAGAATCTTCTGTACAGCGGAGAAAAAACTAAAAAAATTGGATTATGGAGGGTAAAAGCCAAGTGAACGATTTGTTCAAGAAAGATATTACAATTAAAATAGCGTCTGTTTTGATTGCAGTCACTTTCTGGCTCTATGTCTCCAACATAGCCAACCCCTATTCGGTTAAGACCTTTTACAACATACCGTTGAAAATGGAAAACGAAAGCTTTTTGGATGATAACGGCTATACGATCAAGAGCATGGACAGAACAAGCATCGATATAACGATCAGAGGCCGTCAGGAAGCCATCGACAAAATCAGGTCAAGCGATTTTGAAACCCTGCTGGATTTGTCTCAGATTCAGTCTGTTGACGATAAAAAGCTTATGATAACAGAACCGGTTTGCACCCAAAAGGATGTCACCATTGTTTCCTACAGCCCAACGATTATTAATGTGCAGCTTGCCAGGAACAAGAGCGGTTCCTTCCCGGTAGAGCTGAAATCGAATATTACGATGAAGCCGGGCTTTGTTCTGGTGAATACGGTGTTATCACCCGAGTCCATCACCATAGGCGGCGAAGAATCCATTATCGACAGTGTCGGCTCGATAAAAGCCAACCTGGAATTAAAGAACCTGGACCGCGATACGACGACAACGGTGGAATGCAAGGTCTACAACAAGGAAGGAAAGGAAATCAGCAGCCTGAGCAACGGCCTGAAGGTGAACGTTACACTGGAGGTCGCCAAAGAGGTGCCGATTTCTCTTGTTACGCGCGGAAGACTCGCCGCCGATTATGTGGAGACGCTCAGGGTGATCGAGCCTGTAAAGGCTTTGATAACAGGCGCGGCTGAAACATTGGGAAGCATTTCCGAATTGAAGACGGAGCCTGTGGATATTGACAATATTACCGGCAACTTTACAAAAGCCGTTTCAATTGTCGTACCGGAAGGCGTGAAGCTGGTCAACGGGCAAAAAGAGATTACGGTCAGCATCAATGTTGAAAAACTGATGCTCCGCGATATTGAACTGGTCAACAACGATATTTCCATATTGAATGCGGTCAACGACGGGTCGCTGACCTATGAAATCAAAACAGATAAACTGGTGCTCCAGTTTAAAGGAAAGCAGGCCGACCTCAATACCATCTCGCCTGAAAGCCTGAAGCCTGCGGTGGATGTTGCCGGACTTGCCGAGGGTACATACAAGCTGCCGTTGAATGTAACCATGCCCTCGCAGGTTAAACTAACGCAGCAGGCTCAGGTGGAGGTAGTCATATCCAAAACGGCGGAAACGCCTGCAACGACAGTACCGTAAGGGTTTGTGGAAGCCCGTTTGAAGGTGATACTTTATGAGATTGATGATAACAGACCTCAGGCTGCCGCTTGACGGTGGCATGGAGGAACTGAAAAAAATGGCGGCCCGCAGGCTGGGGTTGCCTGTTAAAGAATTTTTACAATTCAAAATAACAAGAGAAGCCATCGATGCCCGAAGAAAACCCGACGTAAGCCGGGTTTATTCAGTTTTGGCGGAAATTCCGGATAACCGGACTTTCAAAATGGGCAGCGGTATCAGGGAGTGGGCTGAGGAATCCGAAGAAAAGCTCATACCGGGCAGCCGGAAGCTGGAGGGTCGTCCCGTAGTTATCGGCAGCGGACCTGCCGGAATCTTTGCGGCGCTGACACTGGCCGCAGCCGGTTACAGACCGCTGGTGCTGGAACGCGGAGAGCCGGTTGAGGCAAGGGCGGCTACCGTGGACGCTTACTGGAAGGGCGGGACGCTGAACCCGGAAAGCAATGTGCAGTTCGGCGAGGGGGGAGCAGGTACCTTCTCCGACGGAAAGCTCACCACCCGTATCAACGACCGGCGCTGCGAGAAAGTACTGCAGCAATTTTACCAGGCGGGGGCCGCAGAGGAAATCCTGTACAAGGCCAAGCCCCATATTGGGTCCGACGTACTGCGGGTCGTGACGGCAAACATGCGCCGCCGCCTCATCGAGCTCGGCGGAGAGATACGGTTCAATGCAAAGGCAACCTCCCTTATCATACGGAAGGGACGTATCGAAGGAGTGGAAATCAACGGCGTTGAAAAAATGGAAGCCGGAGTGGTGGTGCTTGCCATCGGGCACAGCGCCCGGGACACGTTTTTCAGCCTGCACCGGAGCGGCGTTGCCATGGTCCCAAAGCCCTTTTCCATAGGGGTACGCATTGAGCATCGTCAGGAGCTGATCAACCTGGCGCAATACGGCTCAGCCGGAATCAATGCGGTACTTGGAGCGGCGGATTACCAGCTTTCCCAGAAAACCGGCAGCAGGACGGCGTATTCCTTCTGTATGTGTCCCGGCGGAGTGGTGGTGGCTTCGGCGTCCGAGCCGGATACCGTCGTAACCAACGGGATGAGCTATTTTGCCAGGGACCTGGAGAATGCCAACAGTGCGTTCGTTGTATCGGTTGAACCGGGTGATTTCGAAGGCAGCCATCCCCTTGCCGGTGTGGAATTCCAGAGGCGCTGGGAGGGAAAAGCCTTCGAAGCAGGCGGGTCTAGCGGAGCCGCGCCGGTCCAGCGGCTGGCCGATTTTCTGGATGGAAGGGCATCGACAGCTTACGGCGGCGTGAAACCGAGCTATACGGGAAATGTGGCATTTGCCGACCTGAACGGCTGTCTACCCTCGTTTGTCACCTCCTCGATGAAGGAAGCCATAACCTATTTCGATCGCAGGCTCAAGGGCTTTGCAGCAGGTGATGCGATACTGACAGGCGTTGAAACCAGAACCTCTTCACCGATACGCATCACGCGGGGCGATACGCTTGAAGCCCTGGGAATTGTCGGGCTGTATCCCGCCGGTGAAGGCGCGGGCTATGCCGGAGGGATCGTGAGCGCCGCAGTGGACGGTATCCGCATCGCGGAGCAGATCATACGCACCTATGCGCCAACGGCCGGATGAAGTTCCGTAACCGGTATCCGGATTGCGGTGACCGCATGCTATTGCCGCACGACCGTCCCGGCTTTATGAAAATATAGAAGGTGTTGACTTTGAAGAAAAAAACCATATTGCAGTGTCCGAATTGTACATACCCTTTAATGCAGGGCGAAAAGCAGTACTTTTGTGCCAAGGGGCACAGCTTTGATATCGCCGGAAAGGGATACGTGAACCTGCTGCTGCCTGGCCATACGGGTGCAGGCACACCGGGGGACAGCAGGGAGCTGCTCCGGAGCAGGAGAGAATTTCTGGACAAGGGATATTATGAAAGATTTTCCGACCAACTGAATGAGTTGGCCGATTCCGCACTGCAGAAAAGCAACGGGACGGGAGAGACTACGAACCTTCTTGACGTCGGGTGCGGCGAAGGCTATTATATCGCCAGACTGAAAAAAAGGCTGACGGACCTGTACGGCTCGAAGGGAACAGACTATTACGGGATCGACGTTTCAAAAAATGCCGTGTATTATGCCGCAGGCCGGGACAAAGACATCCGTTTTGCCGTGGCGAGCAATTATCACATACCGGTTTTAAAAAGGTCAGTTGACTGTATCCTGTGTATTTTTGCACCCCGTGATGAAAAAGAATTCCGGCGTATCCTCAAGCCCGGCGGGGAGGTTGTTGTAGCCGCCCCCGGCGCGAAGCATTTGTACAGCTTCAGGAAGCTGCTGTATGAGAGCCCTGAACTGATCGGCCAGAAGGGAACGCTGGGGGAGGGCTTCAAGCTTCTGGAACAGCGGAATGTAAGCTGGGAGTTTCAGCTGGACAGCAAAGAGGATGTATGGAATCTTTTTATGATGACACCATACAGCCGCCATGCGGATGTGGAAGCTGTGAAGAACCTGCAGGAATTTTCAACGGAGGCGGACATCGTCATACGTGTCTACCGTAAGGCGTAAGCGCGGGTGTTTAAGCAATGCGGCAGCATACCGTGAAAAATATATTGTGGGAAAACCGGTAAATCGCTATAATGAGGATATGCTGAACGGATCAAAAAGATCCGTTCCACGAAAGCGGCGTTTTCACGCAGGCTTGATATAGGAAGGCTGCCATCATAAAAGGGCAGCTTCCAGGGAATGAGAAGGAAACAACATTACAGGGGGATCAACATATATGGCTAGATTATTCGGTACGGATGGCGTGAGGGGCGTTGCTAATTCCGAGCTTACCGCGGAGCTCGCGTACAGGCTTGGGCAGGCAGGCGCATACGTGCTGACGGCTGAGACACATCATACACCTAAAATATTGGTCGGGATGGATACAAGAATCTCCGGACACATGCTGGAGGCTGCGCTTGTGGCAGGCATCTGTTCCGTTGGCGCGGAGGCTATCTGCCTCGGCGTGATACCTACACCGGCCGTCGCCTATCTGACCAGATATTATAAAGCAGATGCAGGCGTTGTGATATCCGCTTCGCACAATCCTTTTGAATTCAATGGGATCAAATTCTTCAACGCAAATGGATACAAACTGCCGGACAGCACAGAGGACAGAATTGAAGAGCTGATACGGAACGGAGCGGAAGAGCTTCCGCTGCCGACCGGTGAAGGCGTAGGGAAAAAACGCACGGAAGAAAACGCGCTGCGTGACTATATGCATTTTCTGAAGGGCACGGTAAAGGGCGACCTGAAAGGCTTAAAAATCGCCATTGACTGCGCAAACGGCGCCTCTTACGAAGCTGCGCCCCAATTGCTTGCCGAGCTCGGAGCAGAGGTGTTTACCATCAACAACCAGCCTAACGGAGTCAATATCAACAAAAACTGCGGCTCCACCCATATGGCGGAGCTGAAGCGGTTTGTCACCGAATGCGGCGCGGATATGGGCTTTGCCTTTGACGGCGACGCGGACAGGGTGCTGGCGGTGGACGAAAACGGAAGCATGGTTGACGGGGACCAGATCATGGCCATTATAGGCCTGGCCTTAAAGCAGGAGGGCCGGCTTGAAAAGAACACCATCGTTGCAACGGTCATGAGCAACCTGGGCCTTGACATCATGGCGCAGCAAAACGGTCTGCAGCTCGCGAAAACCAAGGTGGGTGACAGGTATGTGCTGGAGGAGATGCTGGATAAAGGTTATATCCTTGGTGGTGAACAGTCCGGACATGTCATATTCCTGGAGCACAATACCACAGGCGACGGCCTTCTGACTGCTCTGCAGCTGCTCAGCGTGCTGAAGGCCTCCGGCAGGAAGCTTTCGGAGCTGGCCGGGGTCATGCAGGTGCTGCCGCAGGTGTTGAAAAACGCAAAGGTAAAGAATGAGAAGAAGTACCATTATATGGAGGATGAACTGGTTGCACGCTTGTGCTGTGAGCTGGAGTCCGAATTCCACGGCGAAGGCAGGGTGCTGATCAGGCCATCCGGAACGGAGCCCCTGGTGCGCGTTATGATCGAGGGCAAGGATGTGGACTATATTTCCCAAAGAGCCGCCGAACTGGCCGACATCATTGAGGAAAGGCTCGGGTAATTTGGAAAGGAAAATAAAAGAGGCTGCAGTTGAGATATACTGCAGCCTCTTTTATAT
>JAEZMC010000347.1 GCA_023435805.1 Bacillota bacterium
TGTACGCATTTAATTACATAGAAGCGGATAACAAAATTGATCAGTATTTGAATATGATTAAAAGCATACAAAAGAACGGCACCTATGTCCTGCTTGGTTATTCCGCCGGCGCGAATCTGGTTATTGAATTATCCAAAAGGATAAAGGAAAAAGTAATCATTATATTGATGGACGGATTTTTCCGGGATGTGAGCAGGAATAACATCGGGGAGGATGTAAAATACATCATCAACTACAGCATCGAGTATGCAAAATTGGACAGGGACAACAAATTCATCAGACAAATACTGGAGAATAAAATAAGCAGCTACATGCATTATCTATCGGATACAAATCAATCAGATCCGATTGATCATCACATTCACTTTTTGCAGTCGGAGGAGATGGAAGATTCTCAAGTTGATGCTTTGAAAACATTAACAACCGGATCTATTATAAAATACAAAGCATTTGGAAGGCATTTTGATTTACTGAATACCGGTTATGTAGAAAAAAATACTGAAATCATTGAAAAGATTCTTGATAATAACTAGTGACTGAGGACTTGCATATGTTAACGATTTCATTCTTGTCAACGATAATAGTACTTGTTATGGGTATTTTTATTTTAGTAAAAATAAAAAACCGTAAACAAATACACTATATTTTCCTGCTGACCATACTATGTGAATTTTTGTGGTGTCTATCTCTTGTAATAGCGGGTATTTCAGTGATAACTCAATACAAGTATGAATTTTTGCTTTATCTGGAGTTATATATCATGGTGCTCGGCATATCCTTTTTCCCCATCATGTTTTTATTCCTTTGCATCATCTTCAAGAAAAACGTCATTAAGTTCAACAGTAAATACCTGTTGTTATTTATAAGCCCTGTCATCAATGTGCTGCTGTTTATTACAAACAAATACCATCATCTGTCCTTCAAAAACATACACACGTATGAGTGGGGCGCCTATTTCATTTTCAATATGGTATTTTCCTATATTTGCATAATCATAGGATTTATTTACCTGATCTATTTTTCCTTGAAAAATGCCGGTTACTTTTCAAATCAGGTCAAATTAATTATTATAGGCAGTGCAGTTCCATTTGTTATGAATATATTGAGCGTTATCATGAGATTGTATTTTCCCCAGGTTTCCCAGCCCTTTCAGGCTATGCCCGTATCCATCGCATTTACAATGGTATGCTATGCATTTGCCATATTTAAGCACGACTTCCTGAACGTAGCGCCGATAGCGCTGCAAAACGTTGTGGATCGAATATCCGACAGTTATGTCATTATAGATGAGGAATACAGTATCATCGATTATAACAGGGCTTTCGAGGATACATTCGGCAGGTTGATGGCTTTTAAAAGAAAAGACAGCCTTATAGACATAATAAAAAAGAATCAGCTGATAGATTTTAATGCCGATGAACTGTCGGATTATATTATGAAGGCTGTTAAAAGCAGAAAATCGGAACTGTTTGAGAATCATATACAGGCTGAAGGATTTGATCAGTATTTTTCGGTTGAAATCACGCCTATCTTCTCAGGAGACATTGATAAAAAAGGCAGGGAATACAACAAGTATGAATGGATTGCGGGGAGAAGCATTCTAATCGGAATTATTATTTTATATAAAGACATCACAGAACACAAAAATAATATAGAGGCTTTAAAGGAGCAGCAGGAGATTCTCCTTGAGCAGGAACGCCTGGCTTCGCTGGGGCAGCTGATCGGAGGGATCGCCCACAACCTTAAAACGCCTATTATGTCCATCTCAGGCGGGATCGAGGCGCTCAAGGATCTGGCATACGAATACAGGGACTCCATTGACGACCGGAGTGTGACGGAGCAGGATCACAAGGAAATCGCGAAGGAGATGCTGAACTGGCTGGACCGAATGAAACCGTACTGTTCGTACATGTCGGATGTGATCTCCGCCGTCAAGGGACAGGCTGTTCAAATGAATGCCTCCACCACCGTCAAATTTACGGTTGACGAGCTGGTGAAGCGGGTGGATCTGCTCATGCGGCATGAACTGAAGAAATACCACTGTATCCTGAACCTGGAGACCCAAATTGATATGAGTACGGAGATAAAGGGAGAGGTAAACAACCTCGTTCAGGTGTTTGACAATATCATAATCAATGCCATGCAGGCATATGAAGGCCAAAACGGCACAATTGACTTGAAAATTCTCCGCAGTGGTGATAATGTAGAATTTACATTCAGAGATTACGGAAAGGGCATTCCGAAGCAAATAACGGACAGGCTCTTTAAGGAAATGGTCACTACAAAAGGTAAAAACGGTACGGGGTTGGGCTTGTATATGTCTTATTCCACAATAAAGGGCCGCTTTGGGGGTAATATGTCCTTCACTTCAAAAGAAGGCTGTGGCACCACCTTTTTCATATCCATACCGTGTATAACGTACAGCAATCAGGAGGCAGGATAAATGAGGAAAAAAGCCCAGTCTGCATCATCGAACTATAAAATACTGGTGGTCGACGATGAAATAGGCATCATCGACTCACTCTCCGTTGTGCTCAGACGCAGCGGCTACCATTTCACAGGGATCGTCGATCCGCTGGAAGCAATCGAGAGAGTACGGTCGGAGCATTTCGACCTGATGATACTGGATTACCTGATGTATCCGATACACGGCGACAAGGTCGTGCAGACGATCCGGGAATTCAACAGTGAATTGTACATATTGCTCCTTACGGGGCATAAGGACCTTGCACCGCCGATGGAAACCATCCGTGCGCTTGACATCCAGGGCTACTGTGAAAAAAGCGACCGTTTTGACCAGCTGCTGCTGTTGGTGGAATCCGGGATCAAGTCCATCTCTCAGATGAGGACGATTAAAAAATTCAGGGACGGCCTGAATGAAATATTGCAGGCAGTACCAAAGATCTATTCGCTGCAGCCTATTGATTCCATTCTTGAGGATATTCTGACGGAGATCATGCCGCTGGTGGACAGTGAAAACGCATTTATCCTGGTTGACGACACGACAGATATCATAGCCGGAAACAAGAGCATTTTCAAGGGAATCGGCAAGTATAAGGCGGAGATCAATCATTTTATGGAGATGCTCAGCCCAAGCCTGATGGAGCATATCGGATTTGCAAGGATTGCCAGGCAGGTGGTGAAGCTGGAGCAGGGAGTGATACTGCCGCTGATCAATGAATTTCAGCAGGCGATCGGCGTTATTTTTGTCGAAAGCAAAAATATAGAGGACGGGCTGAAGCTGCTGGAGATCTACTCGAACCAGGCGGCCTCCTCCATTAACAACGCTTTTTTGCACTCACTGGTCAATATGAAAAATGAAGAACTCAACAAGACCTATGATCAGCTGAAGCTCAGATATATGGACACAATCGAAGCGCTGAGGCAGGCCGTCGACGCCAAGGACTTCTACACAAGGGGGCATTCCGATCGTGTGGCATACTACGCCGTCAAAATCGGTGAATGTATGGGTATGGCACCACAGGAACTAGAAACGTTACGG
>JAEZMC010000354.1 GCA_023435805.1 Bacillota bacterium
ATTATATACAGGCGTATGAAATGGGAGCGGACACCATCCTGATGGCCGGAGGCTGTGGGCCGTGCAGATTTGGCTATTACAGCCAGATGCACATGGAAATACTCAAAGACGCTGGCTATGAGATGGATATCATTACGCTGGAGCTGATCAACCGGAATGTGCCGGAGCTGATCAAACGGATACGGAAGCTTGCCGGTACGTCCGGAATTTTAAAAACGCCGGCGCTGGTGATATTGACCGCAAAGCTTGCCAGCAGGGTGGATGAGCTGGAAAGGCTGACGTTTATGCTGCGGGCAAGGGAACTGAAGCCAGGATCGGTGGACGCCATATACCGGAATTTCAGGGCAAATGCCCTGCAGTCAAAAGGCTTTAAAGGAATCAGCGCATTGATGGACAAAACAGAGGAAGAGCTTCGGGGAGTAAAGGTGAAGCAAGAGGCCAAACCTCTCAAGGTCGGAGTTGTGGGTGAAATTTATACGGGCATCGAACCGTTTGCCAGCTTCAATATTCAGGAGAAGCTGGGCAGGATGGGTGTTGAGGTGGACCGGAAGATAACCGTCAGCAACTGGATTATTGAGCATATCATTAAAAAAGGTCTGCATCTTCCGAGGGACCTGGCCTATGCTGAGGCTGCAAAGCCGTGGCTCGGCACCATGATAGGAGGGCATGCGCAGGAAACGGTGGGGCATACGGTGATGTACGCCCGCGACGGGTACGACGGAGTTATTCAGATATTCCCCTTCTCCTGCATGCCCGAAATTGTTGCCGAAAGCCTGCTGCCTCACATCGAAAGGGAGTTGAACATACCGGTCCTGACACTGATTATCGACGAAATGACGGGTGATGCCGGATACATGACCAGGGTGGAGGCTTTTATCGACTTGCTTGCAAAGAGAAGGGAGAGTTCAATATATGAGGGCGGATGGTCACTATCTTGGAATTGATGTGGGGTCTGTCAGCACCAACCTTGTCCTGACAGATCATGAAGGAAATTTGGTGCGCAAGCTTTATATACGTACGGGAGGCCAGCCGATCAAATCACTGTTGGCAGGACTGAAGGAATTTGCTGCCGGTCAGAATACCCCTGTCATTGCCGGGTCGGGAACAACGGGAAGCGGGCGTGAGCTGGCAGGTGTGATCGTGGGAGCGGATATCGTAAAGAATGAAATCACGACTCATGCGGTAGCCGCACAGAGGGTGGTTCCCGGTGTAAAAACGATTCTGGAAATAGGCGGGCAGGATTCCAAGATTATTATACTGAAAAACGGTGTAGTGTACGATTTTGCAATGAATACGGTATGTGCCGCCGGGACGGGTTCTTTTCTGGACAGGCAGGCTGCCCGGCTGGGTGTTCCCATTGAAGAATTCGGAGAACTGGCGCTGCGGTCGGCCTCGCCGGTCAGGATTGCAGGCAGATGTGCGGTTTTTGCGGAGTCCGACATGATACACAAGCAACAGTCCGGCCATAGCAACGAGGATATTGTAAACGGGCTGTGCGAAGCGCTGGTCAGAAATTATCTGAATAACCTCGCAAAAGGCAAAGAAATCAAGGAACCGGTGGTTTTTCAGGGCGGTGTAGCGGCCAACAAGGGTATCGCTGCCGCGTTTGAAAAAGCACTCGGCATCAAAGTGATCATACCCGCCGATTACGACGTAATGGGTGCATATGGAGCAGCACTGTTTGTGAGGCAAACCGGGCTTGCTGACAAGTCCTTCAGGACGAAATTTTTCGGGTTCGATGCCTTGAAGCACAATTTCAGAACGAAGAGCTTTGAATGCAGCGGCTGCGCCAACCTGTGCGAAATCGTGGAACTGCTGTCTGACGGTTTGGTGTCCGCCAGATGGGGCGACCGCTGCGGAAAGTGGACGGTTGTGCAAAATAATGGGAACATTTATTCCGGATGCACGTCAAATTCTGTATAGCAGGAAATAAAAGGAGGTGTGTCCATATGACACAGATTTTGACGATGAAAAACAGGTTCGCACTGGCGGCTTTGTTCCTGGCGGCTGTGTCGCTGCTGGTCCTGACCTTCGGATTGTATGGAAGCGTTCCGGCAAAAGCAGCAGAGAATCAGCCGGAAAAAAAGACCATGAATGTTTCAGGGCAGGCCAAGGTAACAGCAACGCCGGACATTGCTTACATTACACTTGGAGTCATTACGGAGGACAAGGATGCAAAGGCGGCGCAGAAGGCTAATGCTGCGGCAATGGACAAGGTCATTGCAGCTATTAAGGCATCCGGTGTTAAAAATGAAGATATCAAGACCATTCATTACACGATCAGCCCCAAATACAATTATGACCAAAAAACCGGAATCAGCAATATTATCGGATATTCGGTCAATAATTCCGTGAATGTGACGGTCCGCGAGCTTGATAAAACGGGCAGCATTATTGATGCGGCTGCGGACAGCGGTGTAAATGTAAGCAGCAGTATCAGCTTTGATCTGAGCAATTATGAAAAATACTACAATGATGCCTTGAAAAATGCCGTATTGGCTGCAAAGAAAAAGGCAGGGACAATGGCGGAGGCGCTCGGCGTTACGCTGAAGGCTCCCATTTCCATCAGCGAAAGCGGTGGATACAGCCCGCTGCAGAATTACGTTACATACAATATGAAGGCGGACACCGCCGGCGCAGCCACACCGGTACAGGCAGGCTCCCTTGAGATTACCGCAAGTGTAAGCGTGGTCTACGAATACTAAGCATGAGGCAGTGAGCGCCCGATAATTTCCATATACCGTTTTCTGTTATATGGAAAAATTCCGGGGAATATATTATAATAAGGATGTTCATGGCAATACGGTAACTGAATAAATCATTTACGCTTAATCTTTATGAGCGGGGGAACCAGTTTTTTGGGGTGAGTCCGGTCAGGTGCCAGACACCGGCCGGTAGGGTCAATCTTTTCCGATCCGAACCCGTCAGCTAACCTCGTAAGCGTTGGAAGAGAAGGTGATGGCAATGCTTTCGACCGCATAACGGTCTGACAGGCTGCAGAATGATCTTCTGCAGCTTTTTTATTTTTATTTTTTCATATGCTGCTGTTTGACACTTTTTTTTGTGCAGCGATAGGGCGAAAAAGGCGGATTTTAGTCTCCTAAATCTGCCTGACTAGAAAAGGAGGTATATTAAATGATACGTGTGTGTTTGATCGGATTGGGCAAGACTGGAAGTGAAGTTGCGAAGGTGCTGCTTGCACAGGAAAATATCAAGCTGGTGGCTGCAGTATGCAGCCCGGGCAGTCCGAAGGCGGGGAAGGATCTTGGTGAAATAGCGGGCTGCAGGGATACGGGGATTATTGTTGAAGGCGCAGACCGGCTGGAGCAAATGGTCTTCAGGACGAAACCGGATGTGGTGGTGGACTTTTCCAAACCGGAGGGAACCATTAGAAATGCAGTGATCCTGTCCCGTTTGAAAGTAAACATGGTAATCGCTACAACTGGATTTACAAAATTTTCACTCAAAAGATTGTTTGTATTGACAAGAAAATATCACAACGGTATCGTATATGCGCCCAATATTACTCTTGGCGTGAATGTGATGATGCTGCTGACAAATATCGCTTCCAGCATCCTTAATAATTACGATTTTCAGGTTAACGAAGAACACCATAACAAGAAGAAGGATATCCCATCGGGAACAGCGCTCAAGATAGCCGGTGAAATTGAAAAAGCCCTCGCTTCCGCGGGAACAGATACCAAGGCCGGAGCTGTCCCCATTAATGCCGTACGGGCGGGCGGTATTGTAGGAAAGCATGATGTGATCATTGCCGGTGATGAAGATATGCTGGAGATTTCACATCAGTCTTTTTCCAGAAAAGCTTTTGCTACAGGGGCCATTCGTGCTATCCGGTTTGTGTACAAAAGAGCAGGATATTTTGAAATGTCCGATGTATTGAACCTCAGCAGCATTCTGTCCAAATATATCGAACATGACAGAAACAGCCGGGCAAGAAGGGTAACGCATTCGGGAGATCTTCGGAACAGTACCGCGGAAACGGTATAAATAATCTATCCTTCGTTCTCTTTTCGTTGTGAGCTTCGATTTTTGATTTTTCTTACTAACTTCATCAGGAGCTTGAAAATATTTACGACGATCAAGATGGCTTCCGCAGCTACCAGGAAAATGACAAGATAGAATATATCCTTATTTTCAAGCAATTTCTTCTTAGCGGTTGTCAGGAAATCTTCAGGAGGCACAACTTCGGTTTCAGGATACAGGCTTACTGTAACAATGGTATCGTCCTGCAGGATATATTGGGCACTGCCGACCGGAACAGTTTTCTTCAGAGGCTGTTTCAGGTCGGCTGTTGCGCTGAACTCTTTTATGAAGTTTTCACCAAGAGGGTGTACATATAGAATATCTTCCTGGCTGATCAGGTTGATTTCAACTCCGTCCAGCTCTGAGGTTTTCAGGATGTCCCCCTTGTGTACCAGTGTGCTTTTTCTAAAATTATCGAAGCCGTAATCAAATAATAAGGTTGAATTGCTGAAAAGTTCTTTTTCGGGTGCATCCAGCACGACGCTGATCAGTCTCATATCGTCGCGGGACGCTGTGGAGATCAATGTCTGCAATTCTTTTTTATTGTAGCCGGTCTTTCCGCCTTCCGCGCCATTATAGCTCCAGAAGAGCTTGTTGGTGCTTGTCAGTATCGTGGTGGTGTTGTCGCTGTTATACCAGGGTCTGGCCCTTACAGAAAAAATTCTGTTGAATTGATCATTTTTTATCGCATATTTTATCAGCAGTGAAATATCACTGGCGGTTGTATACTGATTTTCATCATACAGGCCAGTAGGGTTGGTAAAATGGGTATTGATCATATTCAATTTGG
>JAEZMC010000034.1 GCA_023435805.1 Bacillota bacterium
GGTGGGTGATTCATCAAAACCGGTATGTATGTATGATTTTCTGGATGAACAAAATACCGATCGCCTGAACAAAATCATAAACAGTCTTCAGGAAGGTATCATTGAAAAGGATTTTGAACTGGCCGTCAAATCTTCAGACGGCAAGGACAAGTATTTTCTTTTTAATATAAAGCGGCCATTTAATGATGATCACGGAACTGAGTTTGAAATGATGGGCATTGACCTTACAGAACGTGTAGAGGATGAAAAACTGCTCAGGGAAAGACATGAGGAGCTGACTGCCGTATATGAGGAGCTCACCGCCTCTGAGGAGGAACTGAAGCAGCAGCTTGATGAAATTATTGAGCATCAGGCAAGATTGTATGAAAGCGAGCAAAGGTATACATTGGTTGTTGAAGCTTCAGGTATCGGCATATGGGATATGGATGTTGTTAACAAGGAGCTGTATTTTTCCAAGCGGTGGAAGGAAATCATGGGTTATGATGAACATTCGCCGCTGGAGGTAATGAACAGTTGGAATGAAAAAATACATCCGGATGACAGAATAAAAGCGGATCATTTACTGATTAAATATCTTTCTGGGGAAATTCCCGAATTTGAGGCGGAATATCGTATTCAATACAGGGAGGGAGAATACAAGTGGGTTCACGCCGTCTGTAAGGCGCTGAGGGATTCTAATGGGCATGCGCTGCGAATTGCCGGGGCTCACACAGATATTACCCAGAAAAAAATGTACGAAGATAAAATCAAGCGTCTGGCATATTATGACTCACTAACAGGGCTGTATAACAGAGCTTCCGTTATGGAGCAGTTCTTTGAGATGGCTGCCGGGGAGGCTCCGAATGTTGCACTGTTTTATTTGGATCTTGACAATTTTAAACTGATTAATGATTCATACGGCCATACAGTTGGTGATCAACTGCTCATTCAGGTGGCTCATGCGCTCATGGAAGTTCGGCCGGGCTCCATCGTGTCAAGGCTGGGCGGTGATGAATTTGCCATACTTGTCAAGGATTATAATGACGGAAATGAACTGGAAACACTGGCAGGTAAACTGGTTAAACTGATGGACAATATATTCAGGGTAGACCATTACAGCATTAGCGTTTCCTCCAGTGTAGGTATTTCGATTTACCCCGATGACGCGAAAAATTTCGGCGAACTCCTTAAAAATGCCGATACAGCAATGTACAGAGCCAAGGAGAATGGCAGGAACAGATACGTGTTTTACCATCCTTCCATGAATGAGGCCATTTTAGAAAAGCTGCGCCTGCAAAGCTATTTGAAGAACGCAATTGCCGGAAATGAATTTATGATCTACTATCAGCCCCTTTTTACAACAAACGATAAAAAACTGGTAGGCTTTGAAGCGCTGCTGAGGTGGATGAATCCTGAAATGGGTGCTATTTCGCCTGACAGGTTCATACCAGTGGCGGAAGAGACCAGATTGATACTGCCTATAGGAGAATGGGTCCTGCAAACGGCCTGCAGCTTTCTTAAGAGACTCCACGACCAGGGCGGCTCCGATCTGACCCTGTCGATTAACATATCGATCATGCAGCTACAGCAGCCCGGGTTCGCCGGGAGGGTGCTGGAGGTGCTGGAAGCCTGCGGACTGCAGCCAGAGTATCTGGAACTGGAAATTACAGAGTCCGTCCTGATTCAATACATAGATGAAATTGCCGGCAACATAGCTTTACTTAAAAGCAAGGGACTGAAAATTGCGCTGGACGATTTTGGGACCGGTTATTCATCCTTGCATTATCTGACCCAACTGCCCATTAATACGCTAAAGATCGACAAGTCCTTTATTAACCGTATTGGGCAAGCCGACGACAGTAAGCTGATTATCAGCTCTATTATACATATCAGCAAGAAGATGGGTCTTACAACAGTTGCAGAAGGTGTTGAAACCGAGCATCAGGCAAATTACCTCAAGAAAATGGAATGTGATATTATACAGGGCTTTTTGCTTGGAAAACCTCAACCTGAAGAGAATACTTCCGAAATTGTTGGTAAGTATTTAAAAGGGAAATATAACTGATAAAGGAGCGCGGATATGGGCTTTTACGAGCAGATTGCACCTTATTATGACTACATATTCCCGGCTGGACGGGAACAGCTATCCTTTATAAAAGCCACCGCCGGCGAGCCGCCGGCAAAACTGCTTGATATTGCCTGCGGTACAGGTGTATATTCAGTTGAGCTGGCACGTGACGGGTATACTGTATGGGCAACGGATGTTGATTCAGAAATGATCCGGAGAGCACAATTACGGGCTTCCGCTGAAAATATCCCCGTGAAGGCCCTGGAATGTGACATGCTGCAACTGGATAGCCTTATTGATGACAGGTTTGATTGCATATTCTGCATTGGAAATTCCATTGTACACCTGGGCGGTATGGAAGACATTCTTGCCGCTGTCCGTCAGATGAAGATGAGGCTTAAACAGAAAGGCACTCTCATTCTGCAAATCATTAATTTTGACAGAATCCTGGAAAAAGGAATTTCCACCCTGCCAACCATTGTGAATCAGGATAAGGGTCTGGAGTTTCAAAGGAATTACAGACTGGACGCCCAAACAGGCTTGATCTATTTTGACACCATACTGACTGTCAACGAAGGCGGACAGAAAAACAGGTTTGAGAATAGGGTGCGGCTTTTCCCCTTATTGTCGTCAGACCTGCTCGGAATACTTAAGAATGCAGGGTTCGGCCAGATTGATTTTTACGGTGGCTTCAACGGTGATCCTTATATTGCAGGTGAGTCCTACCTGCTGGTGGTGAGGGCAGCTTTTTGAACAATACGACTAATGATAAAAAGGAGTAGGGCATGATTGAAATTTGCAGAGTAAAAAATGAAGCGCAAATGAATGCGGTGAGAAATATCAGGCTTGAGGTTTTTGTCGGTGAACAGGGCGTGCCGGTTGAGCTGGAAATGGACGAATTGGACAATGAAGCGATTCATGTGCTCGCCAGTGTCGACGGTGAACCTGCCGGCTGCGGCAGGCTGCTTCTGAAAGGCAACGAAGCCAAAATCGGAAGGGTAGCGGTTTTAAGGA
>JAEZMC010000044.1 GCA_023435805.1 Bacillota bacterium
TTCTCCTTTACCTTTAATGCTTGAAATGGCGCATTCCGGTGAATATCATTGCAATACCGTACCGGTTGCAGGCATCGATGGATTCCTGGTCCCGGACGGAGCCGCCCGGCTGGATAATCGCCTTGATACCTGCCGCATGCGCTGCCTCCACGCAGTCGGAAAAGGGGAAGAAGGCGTCGGAGGCCATCACTGCGCCACTGGTCTTTTCCCTGCCGTAATCGATGGCAATCTTGAGCGAGGTGACCCTATTGGTCTGGCCGGGGCCAATACCTACCGACTGCTTGCCTTTTGCCAGCGCGATGCCGTTTGATTTCGTATGCTTGACCACCTTCATGGCAAACAAGAGGTCTTCCATCTGTTCTTCATCCGGCTTGACGTCGGTGACGCATTTCATTTCCTCCGTATTGACCAGCTCGTTGTTGTAATTCTGCACCAGCAGCCCCCCTGCCACCTTTTTCATGTCGTAGGTGCCGGCAGGCAGCATGGCGGAGATATGATCCAGCTGCAGCAGCCGGATGTTTTTCTTCTTTTGCAATATTTGAAGCGCATCCTCCGTAAAGGACGGTGCGATGACGATTTCATAGAAAACCTTGCCGATTTCCTCCGCCGTTGCGGCATCAATCTCCCGATTGGCGGCAATGATGCCTCCGTAGGCGGAAACCGGATCGGCCTCATAGGCCAGCAGATAGGCGCTGCCGATATTCTCCGCACTTGCCACACCGCAGGGGTTGGCATGCTTGACAATGACCGCCGTGGGCTCGTCAAACTCCTTCAGGAGCTCCAGCGCACCGTTTGCGTCGTTGATGTTGTTGTAGGAAAGCTCCTTGCCGTGAAGCTGTCTTGAATTGGTCAGGCAGCCGATATTGGCACCCACTTCCCTGTAAAATACGGCCTTCTGGTGCGGGTTTTCTCCATACCGCATATCCTGCGCCTTTTCAAAGGTAAGGGACAGCGTATCGGGGAAGAATTCCTCACCAAGTCTGTCTCTGAGGTATTTGGCAATCAGTGTGTCATAGTGGCTGGTATGTTCAAATACCTTGTAGGCCAGCTTGAATTTCGTCTTAATGGAAACCTCACCGTTTGTTTTGATTTCGTCGAGCACCCTCGCATAATAGGCAGGATCCACCACAACCACAACGTCCTGGTAATTCTTTGCCGCAGCCCGAATCATGGTCGGACCGCCGATGTCGATATTCTCGATGGCCTCCTCCAGTTCCACATGCCCCTTGAGAATTGTCTGCTTGAACGGATAAAGATTGATGACGACCAGGTCGATCGGCTCAATCCCGAGTTCCTTGATCTGCCTCATGTGTTCTTCATTGCCACGCATGGCCAGCAAGCCGCCGTGCACTTTGGGATGCAGCGTTTTGACACGTCCGTCGAGACACTCCGGGAAGCCTGTGACTTCCGATATGTTAATGACGTTGATGCCGGCCGCAGCCAGCGTTTTAGCTGTTCCGCCCGTCGATATGATTTCCACGCCCTGCTTTTGAAGCTCGGCGGCCAATTCCACAATGCCGGTCTTGTCCGACACGCTGATCAATGCACGCTTAACCATGATTTCCTCAACCTCCGCAAAAAATTTCTTTTATATCAATTATTAATCAAACAATCCTGACCTTTCTGCCTTCCAGTACCAGCCTGCCCTCCGCAAAGAGCCGTATGGCCTCCGGCAGCAGCTCCCATTCCGCCTCCTGCATCACTCTGCGCTGCAGCGTTTCCGGTGTATCGTCATCCCTCACCTCGACTGCCTTTTGCAGGATGATCGGGCCCGAATCGTATTCAAGGTCTACAAAATGCACCGTTGCACCGGTTACCTTCACGCCGTATTCCAGAGCCTTTTGATGGGGTATGATGCCGTAATGGCCATGCCCGCAGAAGGATGGGATCAGGGACGGATGGATGTTGATGATCCTGTTTCTGAAAGCTTCCACAAAGCTCTCACCCAGCATGGATAAAAAGCCTGCCAGCACCACCAGTTCCACGCCCCGCTGCCGGAAATGCTCCAGCAACGCCCGGTCGTAGTCCGAAATAGTTTCAAAGCTCTTTCTGGTTATGCAGGCTGACGGGATGCCATGCTTCCGAGCCCTTTCAAGGGCATATGCGTCCGCCCTGCCGGAGACCACCGTAACTATTTCACAGTTTGGCAGGCAGCCGCTCTGTATCTTGTCAATAATGGCCTGAAGGTTCGTTCCTCCTCCCGACACCAGTATTCCCAGCTTCAGCATAAGTCCACTCCAGCCTCTCCCCTGACAACATCTCCGATGACATATGCTTTTTCGCCCAGTGCTTCGAGGTATTTTACCGCATCACCGGCAATACCCGGTGAAACAGCCAGCACCATACCGATTCCCATGTTGAACGTATTGTAAATACTGCTGTCGCTGATATCGCCCAGCTGCTGCAGCAGCGTGAATATAGGCGGCACCGGCCAGGTACCGGGGTGGATCTTCACTCTGAGACCCTCGGGAATCATCCTTGGAATGTTCTCAATGAAACCGCCGCCCGTAATATGCGAAATACCCTTGATATTGTACTTTTCCTTCAATTGAAGGATGGTTTTGACATAGATTCTCGTCGGCTTCAGCAGCTCCTCTCCGAGCGTCGCGTCAAGTTTTCCGACATGCTCCTGAAGCTTCTCCTGTGTCGGATTCAGAAGCTTGCGCACCAAAGAATAGCCGTTGCTGTGAAGCCCAGAAGAAGCAAGGCCGATCAGTGTGTCCCCTTCGGCAATCGTTTTGCCGTCAATGATCTTTTTTTTGTCGACGATGCCGACGGCAAACCCTGCAATATCATATTCATTTTCAGGGTAAAAGCCGGGCATCTCGGCGGTTTCGCCGCCGCTCAGCGAACAGCCGGACAGCATGCAGCCTTCTGCCACGCCCTTGACGATCTGCGCCACTTTTTCGGGCCTGTTTTTGCCCAGCGCGATGTAATCCAGGAAGAACAGCGGCTCGGCGCCGCCGCACACGATATCGTTCACGCACATTGCCACCGCGTCGATGCCGATGGTATCATGCCTGTCCATCAGAAAGGCTATTTTCAGCTTGGTACCAACTCCATCGGTGCCGGATACCAGCACCGGCTCTTCATATTTGCTTTTATCCAGGGCGAAGAGACCGCCGAAACCGCCGATATCCGTCAGTACTTCGGGCCTGAAGGTTCTCTTCACGTCATTTCTCATCAGTCTGACCGCTTCGTAGCCGGCTTCCACATCCACGCCGGCATCCTTGTAATTAATCATTTAACATCCACCTCCACATGAAAACTTACTGCCCTCTTCCGGTACTTCCATCGGATAGGCGGAATTGAAGCAAGCGGTGCAAAACTCGCACCTCGCTCCGGAGGCAATTCCCATCAGGCCTTCCAGGCTGAGGTATCCAAGGCTGTCCGCACCGATCATGGTACAAATCTCATCCACTGTATATTTGGATGCAACAAGCTGTTTGGTCGAAGAAATATCGATCCCGAAATAGCAGGGAAACTTGTACGGCGGTGAGCTGACACGCATGTGCACCTCTTTCGCCCCTGCATCCTTGAGCATCTGAACAATTCTCCTGGTGGTGGTGCCTCTGACAATCGAATCGTCCACCATAACCACACGTTTTCCCGCTATTTCCGCCTTCATGGCATTGAATTTTATTCTGACGCCGGATTCTCTCTGACCCTGTTCCGGCTGTATGAAGGTCCTGCCGACATAACGATTTTTCAGCAGTCCCTGACCGTACGGTATGCCGGACTGCCTCGAAAAGCCCAGCGCAGCGTTCAAACCGCCGTCAGGCGCGCCGATGACCACATCCGCTTCAACAGGATGCTCGACAGCCAGACGCTTTCCGGCTTCTATTCTTGACTGCAGCACGCTTGCACCGTCTATGACGCTGTCCGGTCTGGCAAAATAAACAAATTCGAATATGCAAAGGCGTGACGGCTCTTTTGTTTCCGTCTGGATGGATTGGATTCCATCCTCGCCGATCAGAACAATCTCACCCGGTCTGACGTCCCTCACCAACTCCGCGCCTACGGCATCCAGCGCGCAGGATTCGGAAGCCAGCACATAGGAATTGTCCAGCTTCCCAATGCAGAGGGGCCGTATTCCCTGCGGATCCCTTATGCCCACAAGCCGTTTGGGCGTTACCATGACAATGGCATAGGACCCTTTAATCGTACCCATTACTTTTTCTATGGTGTCTTCAATATTATCACTGCTGATCCTGTATCTTGAAATCAGATTGGCAATGACTTCCGTATCGCTGGTGGTCTGGAATATGGCGCCGCTTTCCTCCATTTTGGCCCGAAGCTCCGCCGCATTGACCAGATTGCCGTTGTGTGCAAGTGCCAGCTGTCCGATCTTGTACTTGACAACCATAGGCTGGGCATTTTCGCGAAGGCTTGCACCCGTTGTGGAATAGCGCACATGCCCTATGGCGATACGGCCCTTCAAGTGGTTCAGCACCACCTCGTTGAATATTTCCGGAACCAGCCCCATATCCTTGTGATGCAGAATGATTCCCTCGTCATTCACGGCAATTCCTGCGCTCTCCTGCCCTCTGTGCTGCAGTGCATAAAGGCCATGGTAGGCAGCTCGGGCCACATCATGGTTGTCGTTGTTGAATATGCCGAATACGCCGCACTCCTCGTGAAGCTTGCCAAACATAATATCCCCGTTTTCACGTCCGTACATTTTACAATCCTTCCTCCGCCAGCTTTTTCTGCAGTTCTGCATTCTTTAGCTCCACCTTGGCGGCAAGCCCTTTTTTGTATTCCTTCATCTTGGTGCGCAGCTCAGGATGAGCCCCGGAAAGGATTTGAACCGCAAGAAGGGCAGCATTTTCAGCGCCGTCTATTGCAACTGTCGCCACAGGTATGCCCGCAGGCATCTGGACAATGGACAGCAGTGAATCCAAACCGTCCATTGTGGAGGATTTGACCGGTATGCCGATCACCGGCAGCGGCGTGAATGCGGCCAGCACTCCAGGGAGGTGTGCCGCTTTTCCTGCTGCGGCAATAATGACTTCAATACCGTTCAATTCGGCGTTTTCTGCGAAGGCCGATGCTTTTTGCGGAGTTCTGTGGGCGGAACAAACCATGGTTTCGGTTTCAACTCCGAATTCCTTAAGCAGCTTGATGCAGCTTTTCAGTACGGGTAGATCGGAATCGCTTCCCATGACGATTGCGGCTTTTGGTGCCTTTAAAGAGTTCATCGAATACCTCCATATGTTCTCAATGGTATTCCGGACAGGCCGGATCCGTATATTTTCTTCTTTTTAAGGCGGTTTCGGTCCATGGAACAGGTGCAGAGATTTTCCCAAACCGCCCTAAAAACAAGAAGCCCGCTTTGGCAGGCGGACTTCGTTTTTATTCTATGCGAGCACAATGGTCAATGCGTCAAAGATATATTTCAACAGGAAGAGCGCGGTAACAATGTACATGATGGGATGTACCTCCTTTGCCTTGCCCCTGCAGATCTTGGCCAGGCAGTAGAAGATGAAGCCGGCTGCAACGCCTGTCGCGATACTGTAGCTGAAGGGCATGACTACCGCTGTAAAGAAGGCGGCCGCCGCATCCTCAAACTCATCCCACTTCACTTTCGCGATGGACTCCATCATCAGGATACCGACGACGATCAGAGCCGGCGCCGGTGCTGCGGAAGGTACCATCAGTGCGATAGGTGAAACGAACAGGGATGCGAGGAACAGCAAACCGACAACTGCGGAGGTCATACCGGTCTTACCACCGACAGCGATACCGGAAGCGCTTTCCACGTAGGTGGTGGTATTGCTGGTACCCAGCAGCGCACCGACAGAAGTAGCCGTTGCATCTGCAAACAAAGCCTTGTCCAGTTTGGAGGAGAAGCCTGTACCCTTCTGGAGGGATTCTTCGTCCTGGTCGTCAAAGATCTTGGTCTTTCTGCCCGTACCAAGGAAGGTGCCGATTGTATCAAAGGTATCTGCAAGGCTGAACGCCAGTATCAGTGTCAGTATTTTCACCAGCTGCGTCGGGTCTGCAAAGAGTCCGGCCAGATCCAGCTTGAAAAGTGTCGGTTCCAGGCTCGGAGGAATGAAGGATGCAGCTGTTAATTCGGGTACGTGGGTTACACCCATCGGAATACCGATGGCCGTTGTGAGAAGGATGCCAATCAGCATTGCTCCCCTGACCTTCAGAAGCATCAGTATGACGATGACTGCCACACCGATCAGTGTCAGCACGGAATCGGGGCTTGTAAAGTTCACCAGCGCGGGGACGACTTTCGAAAATGCGCCTGCGGCGTTTGCTTCGCTGTCCGGTGTAAAGTCGAGGAGATGGCCGTTGATGAAGCCGATGTAGGCTATGAATAAACCGATACCTCCGCTGATAGCATATTGCAGTGACTGCGGAACAGCGTAAATGATCATTTTGCGTACTTTAGTTACTGTAATGATGATGTTGATGATACCGCAAATGAAAACGATAGCCAGTGCCTGCTGCCATGGTACTTTCATACCGAGGCAGACCGTGAAGGTAAAAAGTGCGTTCAAGCCCATACCTGGTGCTACTGCATATGGTACATTTGCGACAAACGCCATGATAAAT
>JAEZMC010000045.1 GCA_023435805.1 Bacillota bacterium
CTGACATCCAGACATATAGCATTTGAAGATGTCGATGTATCACGCAACAGGGAAGCGGCACTGGAAATGGTACAGAAATCCGGTCAAAGAGGCGTGCCGGTCATCGATATCAATGGGAATATCGTTGTCGGGTTCAACCAGGATGAGATCGACCGCATGCTCAGCTAAATCGGCAGGAAAGAAAAACGGACTTGAATATTGGAATGGCTGTCACCTGATCGATTGATCATCCTGTGACAGCCATTATTTATTTCCGGGCATCTGCATTGCATATCGGACAAAAACGTGAGGAGGCACGACGTCCCCCGCTTTTTAATCTGCCGGTCTATCCGGCTGGAACCCTCTATATGAACAGGCTCATGTCGGAATCTTCCGCAGTTCCGAGGAAGGATGCAACGCCTCCGATCTGAACGCCGTCCATGAGCTCTTCCCGCTTGATCCCCATGATGTCCATTGACATGTTGCAGGCCACGAGGATGACTCCGTTTTGCTTTGCCTGTTGGATCAGCTCCTCCAGTGACGATATATTTTTTTTCTTCATCAGGTGCCGTATCATTTTCGGGCCGATTCCTGCCATATTCATCTTGGACAGAGAAAGCTTTCTGGATCCCCTGGGCATCATCACCCCGAACATTCTTGATATGAGATCCTTTTTCACGGCAGCCCCTTCGGGTTTTCTAAGGATATTCAAGCCCCAGAAGGTAAAGAACATGGTTACCTTCCTTCCCATCGCTGCGGCGCCGTTGGCAATGATAAAGGAGGCAATGGCCTTATCCAGGTCATTGCTGAACACAATCATGGCCTTATCATTTTTTTTCTGAACGGATAGCCTTTCTTCGCCATCATCAGACTTCATTTCCTTTTTGATGGTTGCCGTAAAGGAATTGTTTTCAAAGCTCACACCCAGAAGCTTGTTCCCGGTACTCCTGCACCAGGTTTTTATATCTTCCTGGAAGGCCGGGTCCGTCGCTTTTACCTCAAGAATCTCATTATCATTCATGGATTTGATTGCTTCATAAACCTTCATGATTGGTCCGGGGCACTGAAGACCACAGGCATCCAGATGGATTTTCACATCCGAATTGAATGGGCCGCCGCCTTCAACCGGCTCGATTTCATCGTTTTTCGTGATTTTGTCATATTCGTAGATGTCCTCATTGGACTGCTTCTGAATGGCCATCTGGTATGTCAAGTATCCGCCGCTCAAATTCTTTACATGCTCGTAGCCCTTCTGCATCAGTATCCTGCCCGCCAGATACCCTCTCAAGCCCGCCTGGCAGAAGATAAATATTTCCTTGTCCCTGGGGATTTCGGCCAGTCTGTCCCTGAGCTCATCCAGAGGAATATTTAATGCGCCCTCGATTGTGCCCAGCCTGAATTCCTGAGGTGTACGGACGTCGATCAGCACGCCTTTTTCTCTATCAATACTGCTGACTTCATCCCAGTGGAAGATGCTGCAGTCTTTTTTCAGGATATTTGAGGCTGTAAAGCCTGCAATGTTTACAGGATCCTTAGCGGAGGAATAGGGCGGCGCATAGGAAAGCTCCAGCTTTTCAAGATCGAATACCGTCATGCCTGCCCGCATGGCCGTAGACAGCACATCCATCCGCTTATCCACACCTTTGTATCCGACGATTTGCGCACCGAGCAGTTTACCGTCCGTTTTGCCGAAAAGCAGCTTGATGGTCATGGGGATGGCTCCAGGATAATATCCTGCGTGGGATGCGGAATGCGTAAAGGATTTTTCATATTCTATCCCGTTTTTCTTCAATATTCTTTCGTTATTGCCGGTAACCGCAACGGTGATATCGAATATTTTCACAATCGATGTTCCCTGTGTGCCTTCAAATTTCTCCTGCCGGCCGCAGATGTTGTTTGCCGCGATCCTGCCCTGTTTGTTGGCCGGACCGGCAAGCGGTATCAGCGCTTCGTTGCCGCTGATGAAATCCCGGATTTCAATGGCGTCTCCCACTGCGTAGATATCCGGGTTGGAGGTCTGCAAGTATTCATTGACGTAAATCCCGCCGGTTTTTCCCAGCTTTAACCCGGCTTCCGCCGCCAGTCTTGTTTCAGGTTTGACACCGATGCCCATGATGACCATATCGGCTCTGAGCATACGTCCGCTGCTGAGTTTGACACCGATACCGGTATGGGTGTCTTCAAAGGCTTCCACGGCATCTTTAAGATATAATTCCACATCCTTCGTTTTCATGTGTTGATGCACCAGAGCGGCCATATCATAGTCCAGCGGCCCAATGACGTGGTCGGCAAGCTCCACAACCGTTACCTTGACTCCGCGCATGTGGAGGTTTTCAGCCACCTCAAGCCCGATGAAGCCGGCACCGACCACCACTGCTCTTTTCGGATTCATTTTATCGACATAATCCTTTACCCTGTAAGTATCCGGTATGTTCCTGAGTGTAAAGATCCTGGGGGAGTCTATTCCTGCAAGCCTTGGCTTTACGGGTTCGGCACCGGGTGAAAGCACCAGCTTGTCGTAGCTTTCCGTGTAGGTATTTCCGGTTTTACCATCAAGGACCGTTACCGTCTTTTTCTCCGGGTCAATTTTTATGACCTCACTGTTCACCCTGACATCGATCCTGAACCGCTCCTTCATCTTTTCCGGTGTCTGTACCAGCAATTTATCCTTATCCTTGATGACTTCACCGATATAGTAGGGAAGGCCGCAATTGGCAAATGATATATGTTCACCTTTTTCAAAAAGAATAATCTCGGCATTTTCGTCCAGCCTGCGCAATCTGGCAGCTGCGCTGGCGCCGCCGGCAACACCTCCGACAATAACCACCTTCATACTCATACCATGACCTCCTTGTAACAACATTAATATATTTAAATTTTATGATGCCGTTATGATGCTGTCAATCAGTGAACAAGTACCGAACCTGACGTTTAATCCCATGCAGCAAGAGATAAGCTATTATTTGCATACTACCTTGCATAGGGCAGAGTACTATATTTACTGATGAAGCGTACCGCTTTACATATACCCTGCACAGGTATATAGTAAACGCAAAATTCTAAATTTTACAGGAACAGGAATGGCATGCACTGCATTCCGTTTTATACTGGGATGCCCATTGAGCGAGCAGAGGCTAAAACCATTCAAATAATACCAGAAAATATGCCGTTTCAACTGCCGGAACGAATAATCGGCCCAATGTATACTAAAAAGTGCACAAAAAAATCTGTTAAATTTATAACAAAGTTTACGATTTACATCTTGATTACACCAGAGATATTTGCTATTCTTGATAGTGTTCACCCAAAAGAAGCCTGGTTGTAATGATAAATGCTCATTTGCAGCTGGCGCTCAAATATAGACAAGATGAATATTGGGGAATGTAGAATATAAAAAGGAAGGGTCAGAAATAATGAGCAACAACAGATCGAAAGTAGCGATTATCGGAGCTGGATTCGTAGGGGCATCGACAGCGTTTGCGCTGTCACTGAAACAACTGGTTAATGAAATGGTTTTAATTGATGTGTTTAAGGATAAGGCAGCGGGAGAGGCAATGGACATTAACCATGGGTTGCCGTTCGTAGGACAGATGGATGTTTATGGCGGGGATTATTCTGACTGTGCTGACTGCGATGCCATCATCATCACTGCAGGCGCCAACAGAAAGCCGGGAGAAACACGTATCGACCTTGCAAAGAAAAACGTTACTATCGCCAAGGAAATCACAAACAACATCATGAAGTATTATACTCGCGGTGTAATTATAGTGGTTTCCAATCCGGTAGACATTCTTACCTATAAGATTCAAAAATGGTCAGGGCTGCCTAACGGCAGGGTACTGGGAACGGGTACCGTATTGGACAGCGCCAGGTTCAGATACCTGCTCAGCGAAAAGTTTGATGTTGACGTGAAAAACGTACACGGCTACATCATCGGCGAACATGGCGATACACAGCTTCCGCTCTGGAGCGCTACCCATATTGCAGGTAAAAACATCAGGGAATATTTTGAAGACCCTGCTTATGGCATAACCGATGAAGATAAGGCGGCAATTATCCAGAATGTTAAGACAGCGGGCGCCGAAATCATCAAGAGAAAAGGTGCCACCTATTACGCCATTGCAGTTTCGGTTAATACGATCCTTGAATCCCTGCTTAAGAATCAAAATACAATCCGTACGGTCAGCTCCGTTGTCAACGGCAATTACGGTATCGAGGAAGTGGCGCTGAGCCTCCCGTCCATCGTTAATTCAAGCGGCGTACAGGACATCGTCGATTTGAATTTGGCGGATGATGAGATGACTGCTTTGAAATATTCAGCGGAACAACTGAAAGTTATTTTGAATGAAGTAAAAGATATATAAGGCGCGGCTTAAAATTATTTCCACTTTACCGGATATGGAGCGGTCAGTCCCTGGCAATTTACTGTAAAGAAGTTGTCGGGCAGGTTCTCGTCAATGACGAGTGGAAGTTATTTTAAAACGATGCCTGATACAATATAAATATATTATGGGGAGTGAAATTTAATGGATTACAGGAAAGAATCATTAAGGCTTCACGGAGAATGGAAGGGTAAAATTGAAGTTATCAGCAAGGTGCCGGTCAATGATAAGCAGGATCTGTCTCTGGCATATACACCAGGCGTTGCTGAGCCCTGCCTTGCTATACAAAAAGATGTGGACCTTTCCTACCAGCTGACAAGGAGATGGAATCTGGTAGCTGTTGTTACGGACGGTACGGCAGTGCTCGGACTGGGTGACATAGGCCCTGAAGCAGGCATGCCCGTTATGGAAGGCAAATGCGTCCTGTTCAAGACTTTCGGCGATGTCGATGCATTCCCGCTCTGCATACGTTCCAAGGATGTGGATGAAATCGTAAGAACGGTCAAATTGCTGGCCGGCAGCTTCGGAGGCATCAATCTGGAAGATATCTCCGCACCCAGGTGCTTTGAGATTGAGAGAAGATTGAAGGAAGAGTGCGATATTCCGATTTTCCATGATGACCAGCACGGTACCGCAATTGTTACACTGGCCGCTATGCTGAACGCTTTGAAGCTTACTAAGAAGGACATCGGTGAAATTGAAGTGGTAGTAAACGGTTCCGGAGCCGCAGGTATCGCCATAACCAAGCTGCTGATGGCAATGGGCATGAAGAAGGTTATCCTCTGCGATACAAAAGGCGCGATATATCAAGGCAGAGACCACCTGAATGCCGAAAAGGCTGAAATGGCCAAGATATCCAACCTTCACATGAAAAAAGGCCTCCTGAAGGATGTTATCGTCGGTGCGGACGTATTTATCGGTGTATCTGCCGCCGGTATGCTTACGAAGGAAATGGTAAAGACCATGGCAAAGGATCCTATCATTTTCGCGATGGCGAATCCGATTCCGGAAATTATGCCCGATGAAGCTATGGAAGCCGGAGTTGCAGTAATGGGTACCGGCCGTTCGGACTTCCCGAACCAGATCAATAACGTGCTTGCATTCCCCGGTCTCTTCAGAGGCGCATTGGATGTAAGGGCAAGCGACATCAACGACGAGATGAAGATTGCCGCTGCCAAGGCCATAGCGGAACTCGTTTCCGATGAAGAACTGACTCCTGATTATGTCATTCCGGCTCCCTTTGACCCGAGGGTTGGCAGTAACGTTGCAAAAGCTGTTGCCGAAGCCGCAAGGAAATCCGGCGTGAACAGGATCTAGACCCTATTCCGCCCGCGGCAAACAGAATTCGCCAATTCAGGTAAACAAATAGACCCATTATATAGCTGTAACAGAACATTGTTTTGTTACAGCTTCTTTTTATTCGCAAGTAAACATATGGGGACAGAATAATTGATTTTTGTCATTACCATCGCTATAATGGACGCATAACCTTAAATGGGGTGGTAGTATGCTGCGGAAAATGTTATTCCGGAAAGCGTCCATTAAAAGTGTAATGATTTTTGCAATGATCGCCGTGGCGTTTATACCGCTGTGCACATTGTTTGTCTATTACAATGTCAACATATCGGCAATTACTGTAAACAGGACGCAGGAATACGCCAACCAAATCGTACGTCAGGCCGGCGACAGTGTGGACACCCTGATTATGCAGGTGAACACCACACAGAAGCACCTGACATCCAACGCCATCACCTCCATGCTGTTTCAGGACTACTCCAGCAAATCCGCAAGGGACAAGCTGGAAATGGTGCGTGCCGTTGATCGTGCGCTTGCCGATGCAAAGCGTACGTCAATATACATATCCCATATCTACATGGTGAGCCGTGATGGAATGCTGTTCTCAAGCAACACGGACGCGGACGGAGAGGTGCTGAAGGAAAGCGAATGGATGCAGGATATCATGCGGAAGCAAGCGGGAACGATGATTGTGCCCACACATAAAGCCACCTATTACAGCAGGAATTCCAACCTGTCCGGCAAGCCGCTGGACATCCTGGTGGTTTCGCTGATGAGCAAGCTCCTGCAATATGGGCGAAATGACGCCATTGCGGTGATACAGACTGATATCCAGTATTCTGCAATTGAAGACATCATGAAAAAGATATCACTCGGGAACGACGGCCTTGTTATGATCGAAGACAGTGACGGGCGGCTGGTCTACTGCCCGGATAAAAACTATGTGGGCAGATACAGAGACGATTATCTCATGGAAGTGACCAAACAAAATGACAACGGGCGGCGGAGCGATCTGGTGGAGGTATCCCGGGCGCTGGAACAGGCGGATTGGAACATCATTGGGTTTGTACCGGCACAGAGCATTCTGGAAGAGATGGCGCCGGTCAACAGGTTTGCATACCTTATTGCAGGCTTGATGATTTTGTTCGTTATTTTGATTTCTGCAAAACTGTCCGCCTTAATGACGCGGCCGATTATCTCCCTCACAGACCAGATGGAGCAGGTAGGAAAGGGGAATTTCAAAATAAAAGGTGAACAATCTTTTTACAGTGAAACCTCCGTGCTAACACAGCGCTTCAACCGCATGGTCGAGGAGATCGACATGCTGATGCGTTCCAACCTGCAGAAGGAAGAGGAGAAGAACCGGTCTGAGTTTATAGCGCTGCAGAATCAGATCAACCCTCATTTTCTTTATAATACGCTCAACACGCTAAAATGGATGGCACTGATGGAAAACAACAAGCCGATTGCAGAAGCGATCGTGGCATTGGTAAAAATGCTTCAGTTTACATGCAGCAATAAGAATTCAGAGGTCACAATTGCGGAAGATATCGCGTTTATCGAGAGTTACGTTTTCATTCAAAAGATGCGCTACGGCAGCAGCATCGAGGTGGTCTATGATATCGACGAAACGATACGGTCCTGTACTACATTGAAATTTATCCTGCAGCCGATTGTTGAAAATGCGATCATCCATGGTTTTTCAGATGTCGGGTATAACGGTACGATATTGATTGAAGGCCGGGATCATGGTTCTTTCATTACTTTCTGTGTAAAAGATAATGGCAAGGGTATGAAATTGGATAAAGGCATGCGTTATACGGGTGTCGGCATGGAAAATGTGCAAAAACGCCTGAATTCACACTATGGAGAGGAATTCGGAATCAGCGTGGATAGTACGTTGGGCGGGGGAACCATTGTAACGATCAAGCTGCCTAAAATGGATTCTGCAGCAAAAGGTCACTTTATGGCTTAGAGGCGACGTTCTCTGTAAGCCAGCGAGCCTGGACCTGCAGGGTGCACTTCATACCAGAGTGCAGAAATGGAATGCTTTTGCAGCAAAATCAAAATGAAGCCGGAGGGGGGGAGTACAGCATGCTTAAAGCACTGATTGTGGATGATGAATACCTGGTTGTGATGGGGCTGGTCAGCTGCATCGACTGGCAGAAGATTGGGATCGACACGCCGGCCAGCGCGGCAAACGGTGAGGAAGCGCTTGCGATTATGGAGAGCAGGCAGATCGATATATTGATAACCGATATAGCCATGAACCCTATGAACGGTATCGCACTGATGGAGGAAGTTCGTCGCCGCGGCTATGATACGGAAATTATCGTTCTGAGCTGCTACAACGATTTTGAATACTCCCGCAAGGCGCTGCAGAATAATGCCTGTGACTATCTGTTCAAGCCTGCGATGATGCCGGATGAGATTATCCGGGCAGTGACCACCGCGCGGGATAACCTGCTGCGGAAGCGCGACAGGATAAAAAAGCTGAATTCATTGGAACAACAGGCTATGAAAGGGCGGGAAGCGGAAATACAGCAGTTTCTGACGGATATTGCGGACGGTAAGAAGATCAGCCGTGAGGAAGCAATGCGAAAGCATGATGAGCTTGAGATGCCGATCCCATATGGGCATTTGACGGCTATTGTGCTGAAGACCAGTGTTCCGGCCGGCTTGAATGAACTGAAGGATGAAGGGTATCTTTTGCGTGAAGGCATCAGCAATATGCTGAAGGAGACTGCGCAAAACCATGCCGGTCTGCTTGTGACGCGAAGCCAGTCCGAATATATTGTGCTGACGGATGATCGGAATGGTCCGGAACAATTGGCGGTGAGACTGTCCTCCATCATCAGGGGCGCTTTCCATCTCAGATGCAGCTGCGGTCTGAGTGAGCCCGGCTTTACGCTGGAGAACCTGCGCATAGCTTATGAACAGGCCTACACGGTGGCGGACAGGCTGTTTGTACTGGGCCTGGACAAGGTGGGATATTTCGGCGAGAATGTTATGCGGGACAACAGGGAGGATCTGATGCGACAGGCGCTGAACAGCCTGTACGAAACGGATGGAAAGCTGTACTCCGAAAAAATAAAAGAGGTATTCTCCACGCTGCGCCAGGAAAAGCAAATAGATCTTGCGTTTCTGAATGAAATCGGCGCGAATATGATCGTACACATCATGAAGGAAGCCATGCTGAACCGTGAAGCGCTAGGGTACCTTTACGACAAGCAGGGGAAAATCTTCTCCAAGCTGACAACTTTGACAAGCATTGAGCAATTTGAACGATATATGCTGCAAATAGCCGTCGATGTTGAAGAGTTCTTCAGGAGTAACTGCCGTGATGAAATTTACAGGGCAAAGAGCTTCATTACCGCACATATTTCCGACCCGGAGCTGACCGTCGAGCAGGTGGCGCGAAATGTGAATCTGAGTAAAAACTATTTCTCCAGCCTTTTTAAGAAATATACCGGTCAGACCTTTACCGCATTTTTAACCCAGGCGCGCGTGGACCGGGCAGAGGAGCTGTATAAAACCTCAGGCCTGAAAATTTACCAAATCGCCGAGATGGTTGGCTATACCGACTGGCGCTATCTTACGAAGGTGTTCAAGAAGCTGAAGGGAAAAAATCTCACAGAATCGTAGTTTTTTGCACCTTTTTTGTAGTGAAATACACCTTCAATTCGCCCGGATACAGATCGGACGCATATGAGCGGAAAGTAAAGATTATAATGCACTTTTTCATAGCTTTGGCGGATTCAGCCCACGCCCCTGTGCTCTTATAATAATGAATACAGGCCGGAACTATGGCTGCCGGTCCAATGAGACAGGAGGGAAAAGAATGAAAAAGGGAATAGCACTCGTTCTTGCGC
>JAEZMC010000071.1 GCA_023435805.1 Bacillota bacterium
GTCTTGTCGTGAGATATGAGCAGGAATGAACAAAGTGTGGTAACCTCCCAGAAGAAATACATCCAGAGAAGATTGTTGGTGACTACAAGGCCGTTCATAGCACCCAGGAATACGAACATAATGACGAAAAACCTTGGTTGTCTTGATTTCTTGAGGTGCTGATGCTCTTCATGATCCTGCATGTAACCCAGCGCAAATATCATGATAACCGGACCGATAATCGAGATCAGCAGGATCATAACCAGCGATAGGTAATCGATAACGAACGCACTTGCAGGTTCCTTGACGGATCCGAATATTTCAAACAATACAAGCGGTATCATTTGTGCCAATGCGAGTACGGATACCAGATACTTTTTCAAAGAAAAACCTATATATATGATATATATAAGCAACGCGATGTCGAGAAACTCAATGATCCAGTTGATGTCGATCACATGTAACTCAAATTCCAGCATAATCTTGCCGCCTGCAGCCGCCAGCTTGTTTACAAGCATTATCGACGTTGCTGCAAGAATTACTGCAGCCGCGGTCACTATTACACTGCGGCCTGTTTTACCCTTGACAGCAATGCAAAGTGCAGCGCAAAGCACGGGTAATAGTATGGCTATGGCCAGTAATAGATATGTCTCCACAATTGTGCCCCTTTCTGTTCAATCAAGCGCCTTTTTCTAGTATTTTACATAATCTGAATATTATCATATTTACACACTCATCAAGTGTAATTTATCACCTGGTAATAAGTCAAGCCTGTAAATTTGCAAAATTGACCGATTATGCGTATCTATCTTACAATATTATTGTATTTAATTCAACTACATAATTATAAAAAAATGATTGTTATATTTTCGTCAAACCTATTAACGCCAAGGCTTGTGCGGGTTTGAAGTGAACTTTGTATACAAAATTCTTTCTTCAGCAGCATTTTCCGGTCACCACTCTGTCGATTCCTGCCAGGTCCTTGTATATCTTTATTTCACTAAAATATTCGGACATCAACGAGGCAACATCCGATGCCTGATCATAACCTGTTTCAAAAGCAAGCAGGCCGCCTGCTTTAAGAAAGACAGGCGCTCTTTCAATGATCGACCTGTAAAAATACAAGCCGTCGCCGCCGCCGTCCAAAGCCTCAACGGGTTCGTGGCATCTGACCTCCCTTTGCAGGCTGTTTATGTCAATAGTCCGTATATAGGGAGGATTTGACACAATCATATCAAATCGTTCGTCTGAAACGGAATCGAATAAATCACTTTCCACAAATACAATCCTGTCCGCCACTCCGTTCACTTGGGCATTGCGCCGCGCTACGGCAAGTGCCGCAGGCATTTTGTCCACCGCAGTCACACTGCAATGCTTTATATAATATGCCAGGCTTACGGCAATACAGCCTGAACCTGTTCCGACATCCAGTATCCGTACCTCCCCCTCATATTCCCTGCACGCTTTCATAACCGTTTCCGCAAGAAGCTCCGTGTCCTGCCTGGGGATCAGAACACCTGGTTTTACCTCAAAAGGCAGCGACATGAATTCCTGCACACCGGTCAGGTACTGCAAAGGTACGCCGGAGGAACGGCGTTCAAGCAGAGACAGGTAACGGTCATAAAGATCGCCTTCGATAACGCTGCCACCATATGCATATAAATGAGTACGATCACAGCCTGCAGCATAACAAAGCAGAACCCCGGCATCCGTTGCCGGGGCTTCATTGCCCGCCGCTTTCAATATTTCGGTTCCTTTTCTATATGCTTCACCTAATGTCATCCGCTAAAACTCCAACGATCCGAACCATTCGAATTTTACCCCTACCAGTTTACCACTTGTCCGCATCATTATCCACCAATACATTTGTTATGGCTGTAATTGCCACCTCAATCTGGGCATCATCCGGCTCCCTTGTGGTTAAATACTGGAACAGCATTCCCGGGGCATTGATTATTTTCATTGCAAGCCAATCGGTATGCCTGCCCGCAAACCTTAGTATTTCATAGGCCACCCCCGCCACCACAGGTATCAGCAGCAGCCGCAGCAGCGCATTAATTAATGGGTGGTACCAGCCCAAAAACGAAAACATGATGATGCTGACGATCATAACAAGAAACAGGAACGAGGTTCCGCAGCGCGGATGCTTCGTGGAATACTTTCTTACGTTTTCAACCGTAAGTTCGTCGCCGTGCTCATAGCAATGGATGGACTTGTGTTCAGCACCGTGGTACTGCCACACCCGTTTGATATCATCCAGCAGTGTGGCAAGATATATATATGCAAAAAATAACAGAATCCTGATCAGGCCTTCAAACAGATTGTAATATACCACCCCCAAGCCCGTTTTGCTGAAATGGAGCAAACTTGCCAGCAAATTCGGCAGGATGATAAAAAGTCCGATGCTCAAAGCCAGTGACAGTATGACGGATATATAGATCAGCGCGTCTTTGCCTTTATCCTTGAACAGGTTTTCAATAAAAGTATCGAATTTGGACGGCTTCTGCTCCGTACCGTCCTCAAGTTCCACAAAATCCGCCGAATACATCAGCGCCCGCACACCGACTACCATTTGTCTGAACAGGTTGATACTCCCCCGTATAAACGGTATTTTTGCCCAGGAGGATTTGGCAGGTAAAGGTTTTTTATCCAGCACGATTTCGCCGTCCGGTTTTCGAACAGCAATGGCAATATTTTCAGGCCCCATCATTAAAAGGCCCTCCAGCAGCGCCTGTCCCCCTATAGTCGTTTTTTTCATATTGCTCTCCCACATCCGCATAATTTCGTGGCACCGAACCTCACAGAAGCACTTCTGCCTCACCTACGAAACTACCCATTGACCGCTGCCTCCAGCTGGAAACATCCGGCAAAAAATAAAGACTGAAAAATTCTTCAGCCTTTAGTGTAACATCTTTATACACATTTTTCAAACTGCAATTGATACATTATCTGTAAATATTAGCTACGTTCATCCACGATACCGAATTTCTTCTTGAATTTTTCCACACGTCCTCCGGTATCTACAAGCTTCTGCTTGCCTGTAAAGAACGGATGGCATTTGGAGCATATTTCAACATGCAGGTTCTGTTTTGTGGAACCTGTCGTGAAGGTCTCGCCGCAAGCGCACTTTACAACTGCTTCCCCGTATTTGGGATGGATATTTTCCCTCATCGTTCATTCACCTTCCTTCGCCCTGTTGCAAAATAGTTATTGCCATTTTGCTCACGCAATAAGGCAAAAAATATTCTAACATATCTTGGCGCCGTAATCAAGACTTATTTTATAATGGCGTGCCGCCAAGCGTTCTTCTCTCTTACTTGTCAATAAAAGATTTGTTTATACTGTTTACAAAATCTTCGTTGGTTCTGGTCTGCGTAAGCTTGCTTAGTATCATTTCCGTCACATCCGAGGTGCCCAGATTGCTCATGGCCTTTCGGATTGCCCAGATGCTTTCCATTTCCTTCTGGTTGAGCAGCAGGTCCTCTCTCCTTGTACCGGACTTGTTGATGTCGATAGCCGGGAAAATACGCTTCTCGGACATCTTCCTGTCAAGGTGTATTTCCATGTTGCCCGTACCTTTAAATTCTTCAAATATAACGTCGTCCATGCGGCTGCCCGTTTCAATCAGTGCAGTCGCAATGATGGTAAGGCTTCCGCCGTTTTCAATATTACGCGCAGAACCGAAAAACCTCTTGGGACTGTGCAGAGCGCCCGGATCGAGGCCGCCTGAAAGCGTTCTGCCTGTAGGCGGTATGGTAAGGTTGTACGCTCTTGCAAGCCTGGTGATGCTGTCCAGGAGTATAACCACATCCTTTTTATGCTCAACCAGCCTCTGCGCCCTTTCCAGTACCATTTCCGCCACCTTGATATGGTGCTCCGGCACTTTGTCAAAGGTGGAATAGATGATTTCCCCGTTGATGGAACGCTGCATGTCGGTTACTTCTTCGGGCCGTTCATCAATAAGCAGCACTATAAGCTCAATTTCAGGGAAATTGGTCGTAATGGCATTTGCTATTTTTTTGAGCAAAATGGTTTTTCCTGCTTTCGGAGGTGAAACAATCATTCCCCTCTGTCCTCTTCCGATCGGAGCAATCAAGTCAATCAGCCTTGTAGAAAGCTCTCTCGGCGTGGTTTCAAGGGTAATGCGGTTGTCCGGATAGATCGGAGTCAGATTCTCAAATGCTATCCTCCTTGAAGCTATATCAGGCGTATCTCCATTCACGGTTTGTACATAAAGCAGTGCCTGGAACTTTTCACCCTCTTTTGGTATCCTGCCTTTTCCTTTTACCTTGGCGCCCGTCTTCAGCCCGAATCTCCGGATCTGTGATGGCGATACATATACATCCTTGGAACCGGACAGGAAATTATCGCTTCTAAGAAAGCCATATCCGTCGGGAAGCACTTCCAGAACGCCTTCAACAGGGTCGTCGCTCTCAATTTTTTCCGTTCCGTTCTGCTGGAACTGCCTGTTATCCTGCTGTGCGCCCCAGCCGTCCCTCTTTTGCTGGTCATAAGGCCTGTAGCCCGGCCTTTCATCGACTCTCGGAGCTTCTTCATTTCTCCCGTTTTCCATTTTGGGTACAGCATCCGTTTCCGTTCTGACCTGGCCCTGGACTTCCGAATAACGGGGTCTTTCATCAGGCTGCCTGTATTCAGCAGTTCTCTGCCTGTCGCCATTTTGTCTCTGGTTTTCGTTTGGCCTGCTGTATCTGGGCTTATAGCCATTTTGCACCCTATCGGGCGCTGTAACATGTCTTCTGTGCTGTACGGGCGAAGATTCCTGCTCTTTTGCCGCTTCGTCCTTCCCTACGGCAGGCTGGACTGTATCAGCCCCGGCTTCTGCCTGTATCTCCGCGTTTTGTGCGGTTTCCTTATCGGCCGCGCCTTTGATTTCCGCAGGTTCATCGGTTTTAGCGCCTTCTCCTGTTTCCTCCGCAGCGGTCGGTACAGCCTCCGTCCTGACTTCCTCTTTTGACTCTGTTTTTACCCCGGCTTTTGTCTCTTCCGTCTTACTTTCCTTTTTTAAAGGCTTTTCAGCCGGTTTTTTAACAGCTTCATCTTCCTTGATTTCCAAAGGCAGCTTGCCGGAATCCTCCGTTTTAGCCTTCTTTTTACCAGCGGCATCCTTCCGCTTACCATCTGAGGCTTCCTGCGCAGTTTTACTCGGTCTGCCTCTTTTGGACTTTTTAAGTACCGTTGCTTCCTCACCCGCTTCAGCGGTACGACTTTCTTCGTCTTTGGCTGCGGCAGTCTTCTTCACATCCGGCAGGGCTTGGCCAGCCTCCGTGGCTTCTATTGCCGGTTCGGTACTGGCAGGCGCTTCCGTTGCACCGGACGCTCCGGATCCTTTTACTGTTTCGGCCGGCTCAGCGGCAGCATCCTTCTCCGTTTCGGCACTGCGCGTCCTTCTGCCTCTCTTTTTCACTGCGGCTGCCTCTGAAGGCGTTTCTATCTGTTCAGCAGGCATGTCTTTTTTCTCCTGCGGCTCTGCTTGTTCCTGAACTTCTTCCTTCTCTATTTTCTGAGGCTTTCTTCCTCTTTTCACCTTACCTGTTTTTTCTTCCATACCTTCAGCTATTTCCTCATCATCTCCACGGGCAATTTTAACATCACCTTTGCGGCCGGCTTTGTGAATCTTTTCAATTAACTCTTCCTTGCTGCTTTTGGTGACATTTCTTATACCCATCATTTTAGCTATGTACTGCAAATCTTCAATAGACTTTGCAGACAGATTAACTTCTTCCATACTCCACCACCTTATTAAAATAATGTATATTAAACATCGTAGGAATTCAAACGAACATCGGTATTTTTCCTAAGTGTCATTATTCAATTTGCAGAAAACGGACTAATTATTCCACAGAATAATAATGGTCTGCGCAGCTGCATCAATATGAAACTTCCTCAGTTAAGTGGGAAAATCCAAACAATAGATTGATTCGCGATTACTACCCAAAATAGTATAACACCATAAAGTACGGTTGTCAATCTTTTGTACGCCCTGCATGCTGCATTGTCGCAGCTTTACGGTGCTATCACGTCAATTATTTCCCGAATTTATCACCTGATTGCCTGGTTAACAGATGATCGCTATTTTTTACACCGTAATGGCAAGCTTCTTCAGTAACAATGATCTGGCTTTTTGTCAATACTTCCTTTAAATCCTTATTTAAAGCCGCGGGAATTTTCTTATTGCCACTGCATTTCGCACATTTTAGAAGAATACAATCCGAAAGCAGCACCAGCTCAATGTTTACACTCCCGCATTCGCAGTACAGATTGCCCTTCAATGCTATATCATGTATCCGGTTCAATGTATCGAACATCACCTGGGTATTGCTGAAATAGCTTTCATACCCATAAGTGTCCATCAATTCATCAAATTCTTTTTCAAGGTTATCCACCTTTTTACGTACTGCATCGTCCCTTCCTGCAAAGCATATTTGCATTCCGGTTTCGGGGCAATTGAAACCAACCGGTCCGCCCTTCACGATATTTTTCTTGGAAAGCAGGTATGTGTGTTCATTTCCGCAGCCGATGCAGGGAATGCTGATTAAAAAACTATTTTCGCCCTCCTGTTTGATCGTTACACATGACTTCTTACAACGGCATGACAAATTACAATTCTTTTTATATAATAATGTAAACAGCGAGATGTTGAAGAATTCAAAACTCCCGCAGGTAGTACATTTATATGCGATGGTGACACTAGTATCTATCAGCATTTTTCCCACCTCACATAATAATATTCGCCGTTTGAAAAAAAAATCCTCCTTACCCGGGCACCGTTCCGCCATTCCAGATATTTCATGGCTATATGGATGGGATATGGGAAAAATAAGTAGTAATGCATATCGCAGGTGCAGGGAAAATACTTCGTTATCGGGAGTTGAACTTATGACAAGCCTGAAACAGGAAATGCGCCAAATGTTTGAAAAGCGCAGTGCCATGGCCTTTTATGAAAATAATAATGGCTTTGAAGAGGGGCTTCTCGAAAAAATTGTGAATCTTGCCTATGCAAATCTATCTCCATACAGCAGCAAACGTTGGAACATCATTGCCGTAAAATCCCCCGTCCTGCTTCATAAGCTGTATAAAACAGCAAATGACAGGAGAATAGCCGACAGCGCCATTGCATTAATTGTATGCGATGCTGCGGAAGATGGTGAAAAACTTGAAAAAAGCTTGGGCAGCGAAGACTGCAGAGATCTGGACCTGCTGGAGATATCCGTCGGCTTCGCCTCGAAGTATTATTGTATCGATTATTTCACAACACGGGCATTTGACAGGGATCTGGTGTCAAGAGAGTTTGCACTGAGCCGTCAGCAGCCGGCTGCTGCCATCATATGCCTGGGATATTTCAGAGACAAGGACTTTGCATACACCTACCCCGCTAAAAATCTATATTCCGATACGGTAAGAATTTTATAACGCATCATTTATACTCCCCTCCTATAGAGGTGAGGGACATTTATCACCTCAATATAAGGGCGCTTGGATTCATCTGCTGCATTGCTTTCATGAACCTATAAATAGAAATGGTTGGCTGCCTGTAATTGCCATTATATGCTATAATTAATACAAGCAGTATCCACTTTTATTTTTAGAGGTATGAACGATGAATATACCGGAATATGCTTTACTGGCAGCAGCTGTGATCCTTACCGTCGTAATTGTAGCTCTGGTCAAGAGGCGGAGCTCGGCTGCAAAAACCAGGGACAAGATCAGGTCGCAATGGGGCAAAAAGCCGCCGGGGAATATCAGCGAGGAGGATATGCAGGCCATTGCGGGCTATTATGACAATCTTAAGGAGGCGGAAGGCAGCAGAATCTTCCTTGATGATATCACCTGGAACGACCTCGATATGAATGATATTTTCAAACGGATAAACAGTACACAGTCCACGGTAGGAGAGGAATACCTCTATGCACTTCTGAGAGAACCGATAACGGATGCTCGTCTCCTGGACGAACGCAGCCGGCTTGCCGAATTGTTCAGAAAGGATGAACACCTGAGAACAAGGCTGCAGTATATCCTGGCAAGGCTGGGCAAAAAGAGGTTGGCGGGAGCGTCCAATTATTTCTTCAGCAAGGCCGAATACAAGCCTTTCAGGCGTATCAAATACATTGTATTGCTTGCAGTCTTTCTGCTGTCACCATTTGTCATGGCGGTTCATCTTTCAACAGGCCTCCTTCTGCTGATTGCCAGCTTTTTTACCAACATGACAACCTATTACAAAGCTAAAAACGAGCTGTCCGCTCATCTTGACAGTATGAGCTATATGGTCAACCTGATTGCCTATTCTCGAAAGATAGCGAAGTGTAATTTCCCCGGTCTTGAAGAATATACGGAACGGCTTGAGAAAACGGCTTCAAAAATAAAGGGAACAAGCATAAAGTCCTTCTATCAGATTTTTTATCAGACACAGGACCCTTTATTAGAATACTTTAAAATTATTTTCCTGGTCGAATTGATCTCTTTTGAAAACATTAATAAAGTAATCATTCATCATCGCGCTGAGCTCCGATTGCTTTATGAAACGGTAGGACTTTTGGATGCTATGACTGCATTGGCTTCTTTCAGAGAAAGCGTCCCCTTTTGCACGTCTCCCCGCCTGCAGAGCTCAAACGGCATGGATAAACCATCCCTTTTATTTGAGGAAATCTATCATCCGCTGATCGACAATCCCGTCACCAACTCCATTACAATGAAAAGGTCCGTATTGATCACCGGTTCCAACGCATCCGGGAAATCAACCTTTCTGAAAACAGCGGCAATCAATGCTATTTTGGCACAGACGATCCACACCTGTCTTGCACGGAGGTATGAATCCGGTTATTTCAGGATTTTCACGTCCATGGCCTTGAAGGATAGCCTCCAAAATAACGAAAGCTATTATATCGCGGAAATCAAATCGCTCAAGAGGATATTGGACGGCTTGAATGATCAGATACCTCTGTTTTGTGTCATTGACGAAGTGCTGAGAGGCACCAACACGATAGAGAGGATAGCAGCCTCGTCCGAGGTCCTGCGACACCTGTCCGTGCATTACTGCATCTGCCTGGCAGCCACACATGATCTTGAGCTGGTTTCCATTCTGGAAGGCTTTTTTGACAACTATCACTTTCAGGAGAGCTTTCAGGATAACAATATTATTTTTGATTACAAAATTTTACCTGGAAAAACCAATACAAGCAATGCCATAAAGCTTCTGGAAATCATGGGTTATCCGGAAAGCACCGTAAAAGCGGCAAGACGCAACGCTGAGCGTTTTCAACGGGACGGAAAATGGGTGGCCGCACGGGATTGCGGGTGATGTAGTCCAGCCTCGCAGGACTGATTGAGTAGGAGGCAGTGATTAGCTGCCGTCCTCTCACAGCACCGTG